>JAHEFT010000070.1 GCA_024640025.1 Chromatiales bacterium | reverse complement strand
AAGTTCGGCAGCGGCATCGTTGCCATGTTGCTGCCCTATGCCATCGGCCCCAAGCGCGCCAAGGAAATGCTGCTGACGGGCAATGACCGGATCAGTTCAGAGCAAGCCGAGAACTGGGGCCTGGTGAACCGCGTAGTGGAACCGGAAAAACTTGTGGACGAAGCGCGTTCAGTAGCCATGGAGATCGCCCGCAACGACCAGCACGCGGTGCGCATCACCAAGCAGGCTCTCAACTCGACTTACGAAATCGGCCGGATGCGGGACGCACTCAAGCATGCGCTGGAACTCGACGTGGCAATCGAAACCACCGAAACAGAAGAGTCCCGCAAATTCAACGAAATCCTGAAAAACGAGGGCGCCAGGGCCGCTATCGCCTGGCGCGACAGCCAGATGGGAATGACCGGCCGGGTGATTAAAAATGAAATCGGATGATCTGAAAAAGCAATTGGACGACTACCTGGCAGCCTGGCCGGAGACCCGCTTCATGGAACCCCTGATCGCCGATATGAACGGTATCCTGCGCGGCAAACGGGTTGGCGTGGATGACCTGGGCAAAGCCTTCAAAAATGGCGTGAACATGTGCGCGGCCACCACCTTGCTCGACACGCTGGGCAATACTTTCGAAGGAATACCACAAGGGCTCAGAGACGGCGACCCGGACGCCAGGGCGTTGGCCGTCTCCGGCAGCCTGGCGCCCGTGCCCTGGTCGACCCTGCCGACGGCACAGGTCCTGCTCGAAATGATCAACCTGGACGGCACCCCCTACGAGAATGACCCGAGAAACGTCCTGCGGCAAGCCATGCAGCCACTGTCGGAACTTGGGCTGAAACCGGTGCTGGCCCTGGAACTGGAGTTTTACCTGGTGGAACACGACGGCGACCGTTTCCAACCGCGGATGCCCCGAATCCCCGGCTCCGACCTGGCCCAACCGGGCATGCAGTACTCCGTGATGGAAGACCTGTATGAAGTCGATGAATTCCTGACCGATCTCGATGCGTTCTGCCGCGCGCAAAACATCCCGGCCGGCGCCGCACTTTCCGAATTTGCACCCGGGCAATTCGAGGTCAACCTGCACCATGTTGATGACCCGGTACTGGCTTGTGACCACGCCGTGTTGTTGAAACGCGCCATCAAGGCGGCGGCTGCAAAAAACGGCCTGGCGGCGACATTCATGGCCAAGCCCTTCGCGGACTCGGCAGGCAGCGGTCTGCACGTGCACATCAGTATGCTGGACCGGGACGGCAACAATATTTTCGCCGGCGAAAGCACGGATGGAGATTTTTCCGACCAGCTTCGCCACGCGATCGGCGGTTTGGGCGAAGCCATGCCCGAGAGTATGGCGGTCTTTGCACCCAACGCCAATTCCTACCGCCGGCATGCACCGGGCAACTTCGTTCCAGCCTCGCCGGACTGGGGGCCGAACCACCGCGGCGTTGCCTTGCGCATACCCCTGTCCGGACCCGCCAACAAGCGCCTTGAACACCGCGTCGCCGGTGCGGACGCAAACCCGTATTTCGTCGTGGCTGCAATCCTGGCCGGCATCCACCACGGCATCAGCACATGCTGCGAACCCCGGCCGATGACGCCGGAACGCGCCGAACTTGAATACAGGACTGAAATTCCGGTCCGCTGGCCGCATGCGCTGGATGCCTTCGATGCAGGCAGGATTCTTCCGCGCTATTTTGGAGCGTCATACCACGAACTTTATTCGATGTGCCGCCGGGAAGAAGAAGCCAATTTCAATGCGGACATTCCTACAAAGGATTTCGAATGGTATCTCCGGGCGGTGTGAAATTTTTCGCCAGCAAGACGGATGGCACATTCTGTCGTCCGGACTGCAGCTTGTCCGCCAGGCCGGAACGCAGATTACGCTCCTTCGAGACCGCACTCGAAGCCCTTGCAGCGGGTTTCCGGCCGTGTAAAACCTGTAAGCCACTGAAAACCGGAACATCCGATCCGACATGGATAGAACCACTGATGGCAAAAGTCGATGCCAGCCCCGGCATGCGCTGGCGTGACCATGATCTTACAACCATGGACCTCGATCCGGCAGCGGTGCGGCGCTGGTTTATTGCCAATCATGGTTTCACTTTCCATGCCTACACCCGCCTCAGGCGCCTCGGGCAGGCGTTGCACCAGATTCAGCATGGACAGCCTGTCGACCAGGCTGTGACCGCCCACGGATACGATTCGGAAGGCGGGTTCCGTGAATCTTTTGCCCAGGTCTTCGGCGACCCGCCTTCCGCTGTTGACCGGGAGTCCTCCATCTGGATAAACCGCGTTGTCACTCCGCTTGGATCCATGATCATGGGGGTTTCAGACCAGGGTCTCTGCCTGCTCGAGTTTGCCGAACGCCGGATGCTGGACACCCAGCTCAAACGCCTGCGGCAACACATGGGAAGAGTTTTTCTGCCGGGTGACCATCCGCTGATGCAAACGGTCAAGCGCGAACTCGACGCATATTTTGACGGCAGCCTGCGTGCGTTTTCCGTACCGCTGCAATCACCTGGAACCGTTTTCCAGGAATCGGTCTGGAAGGCTCTGCAGGAAATCCCGTACGGTGAGACCCGCAGCTATGCAGATGTCGCCGGCAGGATTGCCCACCCGGATGCGGTGCGGGCGGTAGGCCGGGCCAATGGCGATAACCGTATCGCCATCATCATCCCCTGCCACCGGGTAGTGGGCTCGGATGGCGAACTCACTGGCTACGGCGGCGGGCTATGGCGCAAGGAATACCTGCTTGCCATGGAGCACGCCCAGGCTTTTCACCTGACCTGATCGCCAGGTTTTACCGCCGTCACCGTAACGGACATCACGTGCAGATTCCGGTCCACTGCTTCATTCTGTTGTTCCCGGGTCAATGCGCTGGTGAACAATTCTGCCGGAATATTGATCGTTCTTTCGTTAACGACTTCTGGCTCGGTGAAACCGGCTTCCTGCACCAGCGCCAGGTAGTCTGTTTTTGGAATCGTACCGGATACGCAGCCTGCGTAGGCTTCGGCGATACCCTTCACCCATTCCGGCAACGCCTGTGATGAGACGACATCAGAGATACAAAAACGCCCGCCCGGTTTCAGCACCCGGAAAATTTCCGCGAATGCCTTTTGCTTATCCGGCACAAGATTGAGAACGCAATTGGAGATGACCACATCGACGCTACCGGACACGACCGGCAAATGCTCAATTTCACCGAGCCGGAATTCCACGTTTTCATAACCCGATTTTTTCGCGTTTTGCCTTGCCTTCGCGATCATCTCAGCCGTCATATCAACGCCGATGACGAGGCCGCTTTTACCCACATGGCTGCGCGCGACGAACACATCGAGGCCGGCGCCGGAACCCAGGTCCAGCACCGTCTGACCGGACTGTAGATTTGCAAACTCAACCGGAATACCGCAACTCAACCCCAGGTCTGCGTCGGCCATGTAACCGCTGACGCCATCATAGGCGTCGCCGATCATGTTGATGTCATTGCTGGATTGGCAACTGCCGCCGCAACAGGAGGCATCGCTAGCGGAAGTTGGTTTTTTTGCCAATCCCGCATATTTCTGACGGACTATTTCACGCAGTTGATCGTTTGTTTCCTTCATATGTTTGTCCTCTTCAGCAACAGTTTTCGAGAGAGCCGAACAACACACCGATTCTCTCGCGAAGTTCGCGAATGGTCCGGGTATTGAGGCAGTAGCAGCACCTCGGACCATCAATTTCTCCAGTGATCAAATTGGCATTTTTTAGGATTTTCAGATGCTGGGAAACCGTGGCCTGGGAGAGGGGCATGACAGCAACAATCTCGCCGCAAATGCAGGAGCCCCGGCGGGCAAGGGTCTGCAAAATAGCCAGGCGGGCCGGGTGAGAAAGGGCTTTGCAGGAGATAGCCAGAGCCTCGAATTCCTTAATGTCCTGTGCGCTTTTCATTATTTTATTGTATATCGTCGATTAACGATTAACAAGCGTGCATTTGCATATTGGACGTAACACTCAATTCTCGATGATTTCGTATGCGGTTTTGAGCCGGCCGGCCAGGACATTCATGACATGCAGCGTAAATTCCGGCACGTGCTTGAGCAGGGACTGAAAACTACCCTCGTCGATTACCGCCAGTATGCAATCTGTCGTGGCCGTAACGGTAGCGCTGCGAATTTCCGAGTTGATAAGAGCCATTTCACCCACAATCTCGCCCGGTGATGCGGTCGAAATGACCTTGTCCTTCAGAGAAATGGCCACCTCCCCTTTCATCACGACATACATGTGGCTGCCTTCCATGCCTTCCGTCATGATCACGCCGCCGGCGGGGAATTCAACCAGGTCTTCCGAGTCTTTAAAAACTTCCAAAAGATCCATGCCAACGATCCTACAATTGCGCTTTGATGTATTGATCCACCGCCCTCAGGCGTTTAGCCAGCTCGGCCATGACATGCAGTGAAAACTCTGAGTTCTGACTGATGAATTCTTTGAACTGGTCATGCTCCAATCGAGCCAGCCTTAAATCGGTAACCGCTGCCGCTGTGGCGCTTCTGGTGGCCGAATTGATCATGGCCATTTCGCCGAATATTCCCCCTGCCTTCACCCTGTCAATCAATTGACCGCGCAGACTCAACTCTACCTCGCCTGAAATAACGACATACATGGCGTCTGCGGGATCTCCCTCAGAAAAAATTACGGTTCCCGCCGCATATTCCACTAAGTCTTGCCAATTACGGAACAAATCAAGAAACTTCATAGCGCTTTGCCTTAATGTTTTTATCAGTTTACGCCAGAATTGGTGAAAATGTGCTGCACTGACCATACAAACCGACGGCATATAAGGATTTCGCCGTTGAATAATGTCAAAATGTGCCGATGGGAAATCGCTTATCAAAAATTTATACCCGCACGGGTGACAAGGGCACGACCGGGCTTGGAGACGGGGCGCGCGTGGACAAGGACAGCCTACGGGTGGAAGCCTACGGAACGGTTGACGAACTGAACAGCGCCGTGGGGCTGGTTTTGGCGGCCGAATTGCCGGAAGCCATACGAACCTGCCTGACCCGCACCCAGCACGAACTTTTCGACCTTGGGGGAGAACTGTGCATGCCGGGTTACACGCTGGTGCCCGACGCCTATATCGACGGCCTGGAATCCGCGCTGGACGGATTCAATGAAGACCTGCCGCCGCTGAAAGACTTCATCCTGCCGGGCGGTTCCGAGGCCGCCGCACGCTGCCACCTGGCCCGCACCATCGCCCGCCGCGCCGAGCGCCGCGTGATCAGCCTGGCCCACAACGAGACCGTCAACGCGGCAAGCATCCGCTACCTGAACCGCTTGTCGGACCTGTTGTTCGTCATTTCGAGAGTCCTGGCCCGCCACGATGGCGGCTCGGAAGTGCTCTGGGTGCATGGCGATAAAAGAACCTAGGTTCAATCGCCGATTTGATTCTCGTAAATCGAAACGCCCCAACTAGTGAGAACGCGCTTCAACACCTCCTGGTAGCGCGGGTCTTCTCCCTGAGGCTGCCATAAGGCTTGATGATTCGCCTGGAAGACAATGGTTTGAAAATCATCCCATTCTTCCAGTCCAAATAGGACATCGTAGCCGGCGTCCAGTTCACCAAGGATTACCCGGGCCACTGCTATTGCATAATTATCCCCACTTGCTTCGATTTTCGAGAGCAGGGCCTGTGCATCGTTCTCGCGTCCTGCCTCGACAAGCGCCTGCATCAGTAAAGTTTCAGCGCCGGCGCCAGTCCAGGGAACCGTGATGCCATCGAGCTGTTTGATTGCACCCTCGTAATCGCCTGTTCCAAGAAGGGTCATTCCCATGACAAAGCGCGTGTTTGACCATCCCGGGGCCAACTCCAGGGCTCGGCGGGCTGCCTGCAGCGCTTCTTCCCATCTTCCCTGAGAGATGCTGGTGCCAGCGAGGTTCGCCAGGGCTTCCGGTGATAAGGGATTTAGCCGCACTGCCCTGGAAGCATCTGCGTAGGCGGACTCATGATCCCCGATCAATGCGTGTTGGAATGCTCGCTGGCTGTGAGCATTGGCGTCACTGGGTCGAAACTGGATCGCACGATCCAGAGCGCGAATGGCACTGGGCGCATCTCGCCGCAGGTAGCTGAGCAGTCCCTTGGCAACCCAGGCATCTGCAAGCTCAGGGTCCAGGACCAGGGCCTGGTTTATGGCATCCTCGGCGCGTTCCACCAGCTCGGGATCGTTACCGTATTGATAGGCAACGATTAAAGTCAGTCCATTAGCCAACCCCGCCCAGGCCGGGGAGTATTTGGAATCGAGTTCGAGAGCGCGCTCGAAATTGGCCACGGCACCGCGTATGGCACTTTCGGTTCGCTGTTCCAGCAGGGCCATGCCGTTCTGGTAATGGCGATAGGCCTCAAGGTTGTTCGTTGGAAGTCGTTCCATACGAAGCTGTTCCGATTGAGTCATGTGCGCGTTGAGCTCATCAATGATTCGATTCGCTATTTCTGCCTGGATTTCAAACATATTCGTTGCGGTGAGCATTCGGTGGTAATCCTGCGCCCATACCTCGCGATCGGCGTCGGCGTCGGCCAGGCGTACACTGACCAACACCTCCTCCCCAGCCTGTTGAACATCAGCGTTGAGCACCCAGGCGGCACCCAGCTCGGCGGCCACCTCAGGCAACGGAAGGTTGCTGTCACGATAGGCGAGTACCGAGGTTCGCGATATCACGTCAAGATCTGCCACATTCGAAAGGCGGGTGATCACGCCCACATGTATGCCGTCTGTGAATACATCTGCGTTCGACTGGCCAAGTGTGGCGAAGGGCATGACGGCAATGCTGCGGTGCGCGAGCGGCGCTTCATTCACTGTTCGGAATGCCAGAATGGCGGCTATGACTGCGGCAACGATCACAATAACCGCGATCACTGAGTTGGGCGCCTTTTGAGAGGAAACTCCGGTAATTTTGACGGCCTCGCCAGCTGGCGCCGTGATACGGACACCCCGGGGAGTCAATTCGAAGACCCATGTAAGAACCAGGACAACAACAAGTCCGCCTGCCAGAATCGCGACCAGGATTCTCATCGCGGCTTCCGTGAAGCCGTAAGTGGGAAAAAGGGTTTCCGCAATCTGAACCAGCAACCACGCCAGCGTCAGATAGGCGACTCCAACCCTTATTACCTTGCGGCGTTTGAGTTCATCGATTAGTTTCATACGCCCGCTAAGTATAGCGACTTCGGGGCCCTGAATTTCAGACCAGAAGTGGTTGAAAGCGATTAGCTGGAAAGCATGACGCGCTTGATACCTGAAACAGCTAATGTTCTGTGTAATTTATCAGCGTTTCCAGGTAGCGGGATTTGAGCTGCTCACTTGCCATAAGCTGCTTGATTGGCGGTAACTTCAGAATCACACCCAATACCCCGGCCATGGCACGATGACTCCACAAGGCCTGGTTATCAAAGATCAGGTTCTGTAATTTGCCGCGTTCGATGGCCATCACTACCGCCCGGTGCGTTCCGTTTAATGGCGTAAGAACCCGCTTGGGCCGCGATTCCAGAGACAAACTGTCCTTGTTACAGCTGCGCACACATACACCACAACCCAGGCACAGTTCGTCATTCAACCGGGCGACTTTCATTCTGGGCTTATGCGGATTATTGGCTGAAACCAGGGACATCGCTTCTACCGGGCAGACGTTGACGCATTTGCTGCAGCCGTTGCAATTTTCTTCATCGATGACCGGGATAAAGTTGGTGGTGTGCACGGGGTTGAGAATTGCAAAACGGCGTGCGGCGATCATCGCTTCGCAACAGCAGCCGCAGCAATTACAAATGAAATTTACCTGCTCGCGTACATTTTCACCAAATTGCACCAGGTTGTGTTCATAGGCTTGCTGCAGCAAGTCATGGCATTCCTGCTTGTCAACCGCACGCGCTGCACCGTGTTTTGTAAGCGAGGCTGCGGTGATATTAAAGGTCATGCAAATATCTTGCGGTGCAGAACAGGCCCTGCCCACGTGTTCCATTTTATGCCGGCAATAACAGCGCCCCACGCCAATATGGCTGGCTGTTTCAATCACCTCGCTGGCCCGTTCATAATCCAGCACATGCAGCGCATTTTCATCGGACAACACAGGTTCATGCACAAAAGTCCGCCCCAACTGTGTTTCACCGCGAGTAAATAGCTCCCGGATAAAATCCTCCTCAACATTCATGTACTGATAAAAAAGCTCGCTTAATATTTTTTGATCAATATCGTCGCGCACGCGCATTAGCGAAAACTCAAAAAAACCGGCCATCGGAGGCGGTAAGGCATATACCGTTTCACCATTTTGCTCGATATCAACCAGGATGGCCCTGCCGGCCAATTCATCGAGTATGTTCTGAGTTTCAGTGAGGTTTTTCTTCCAGATACGGCTGGCTTTTTTTGCCGTAAATGGTTTGATGGGCATAAGCGAGACCAGGCCGGCTTCTTCCTCACTGAACAGCATGGACAAGATCTTGAAGAGCAGATCGGATGGAGGAGCACCCTGCGGAAAACGGTTTAACCGGTCGGCTAAAGCAGAATAACTGGTTTTAAGCGTTGTATGGGCCACAATGTACTACCCTTCGACAATATTTGAACAGAGCCAGGGCGGTAATAACTACATTATCAGATATTCTAACAAGTATCGGGGGGTATTTAACTGACCCTACTCAGGACATCAAACCTCCCCTCGGCGCCAATCAGCAATGACCGGTTGCAATCACAGTCGTCAGGCGAACAAAACGACTCAGCCCAGTATTAACCCCAATGATCCTCTCGCTACGGCGTAACTGACCTGACTCCCATTTACATACCGCTGGCTGCACCTGTACTCTCGGACAATGCTGCGCCTTTTTCAAAAAATCAGGAGAGATCTTTTGGCCAAAAGAAACCTGGCTGGATATTTTTGGTATGCCGTGGGTGAGATCGCTCTCGTCGTATTGGGTATTCTTATTGCACTGCAGATCAATAACTGGAATGAAGAGAGAGTCGAGCAAAAGCAGATCAGGGAGTATGCCTTGTCTCTCATCGGTGATCTGCAGCGCGATGAAGAGAAGCTGGGCCCGGTCTCAGGCCAGATCCAACATTTGGTTGACAGGTCAAAAGCACTGGCTGCTTATATGCAGGGCAAAACCCTGGAAGAAATCAGCAATATCGATCTGTTCATATACACCAAGTCGCCGAGCTACCGGCCGTTTGAGTGGAACCGGGCTGCACTTGAGCAGCTCAAGAGTTCCGGCGCGCTCCGTCAGATCAAGGACCAGCGCCTGGTGAGAAAGATCTCCGAGTATGATGCGCTGACCCGGCACCTGGATCAGGACTACACCAATGATGAGAACAATATCCGGGAGGCTGTGAGTGTAATACTGGAAGTGGTGGACGTGAACTATCCCGACTCCATGCGATTGCCTGAAGCCTTTAATACCGTCATCGACGGGCCGGATTTACCGCCGGGGTTCCTCGAATCTGAGCGTTACCAGGACCTCAAGGCAGCCGACCTGTCATTGCTGACGGATGATCTCAATGCGGTAAAGCATGCAGTAAATCACTTCATCGAAATAGGTATCGCACTGGAGGCACGCACCGAACATGAGATTCCGCGCCTCCGGAATATCTCTGCCGAAATCATCGAGTTGATCAATGCGGAGTACTCGTCGTAGATAATCTACTGGGATCGTTGAAAACTAAAGGCAATCCCGCGATGGATCTCAGTTCGTGCTGGGAAACGTATACTGCGCTTTTTCCCGCACACCGCCTGAAGGCCAGCGCTGGGTAATCGTTTTGCGGCGCGTGTAGAACCGCACGGCGTCGGGGCCGTAGGCGTAGAGGTCGCCGAACAGGGAACGCTTCCAGCCACCAAAGCTATGGTATGCCACGGGTACCGGCAACGGCACATTGACGCCGACCATACCCGCCTTGATGTTATCGCTGAAGTAGCGCGCCGCCTCGCCGTCGCGGGTGAAGATGCAGGTGCCGTTGCCGTATTCATGGCCGTCGATCAGGTCCATGGCTTCCTGCATGTTGTGGGCACGCACCACGCAAAGCACGGGGCCGAATATTTCGTCCTGGTAAATTTTCATTTCCGGCGTGACGTGATCGAATAGCGTGCCGCCCAGGAAGAAGCCGTCCTCGTGTCCTTCCACTTTCAGTCCGCGGCCATCCACTACCAGTTCTGCGCCCTCCTCCACCCCGAGGTCCACGTAGCCGCGCACCTTGTCGCGGTGCGGACCAGTAATCAGGGGACCCATGTTGTTGGAATTGTCGCAGCCGTTCCCCACTCGCAGGACCGCCAATTCCGCTTTCAACTTTCCGACCAGGGTGTCCGCCGTGTCGTCGCCCACCGCTACTGCAACCGAAATTGCCATGCAGCGCTCACCGCAGGATCCGTATGCCGCGCCCATCAGCGCGGAAACCGTGTTGTCCATATCCGCATCGGGCATCACGATGGCATGGTTCTTGGCGCCGCCGAGGGCCTGCACCCGCTTGCCGTTGGCGCTGCCGGTGCGGTAAATGTATTCGGCGATCGGGGTTGACCCGACAAAGGAAACAGCCTGGACACGAGGGTCGGACAGCAGCGTATCCACAGCCTCCTTGTCGCCGTTGACCACGTTGAATACACCGTCCGGAAGACCGGCCTCGCTGAACAGTTCGGCGATAAACATAGGTGCTGACGGATCTCTTTCAGAGGGCTTCAGGACAAACGTATTGCCGCAGACGATGGCCATCGGGTACATCCACATCGGCACCATCGCAGGAAAATTGAACGGGGTGATGCCCGCCACCACGCCCAGCGGCTGGAATTCACTCCAGCTGTCAATAGCCGGTCCAACGTTCTTGCTGTGTTCGCCCTTGAGGAATTCAGGAGCGCCGCAGGCGTATTCGACCACTTCGATGCCGCGCTGGAATTCACCCAGCGCGTCATGCAGGACCTTGCCGTGTTCATCGGTGATCAACGCCGCAACCTTGTCCTGGTTCTGTTCCAATAATTCCTTGAACCGGAACATGATGCGCGCCCGCTTCAGGGGCGGGGTATTGCGCCATTCCGGAAACGCCGCTTCGGCAGCCGCAATGGCCGATTCCACCGTGGCGCGGGAGGCCAGAGCCACCTGGCGGACGGCACGGCCGCTGGCCGGGTTGAAAACTTCCTGGGTACGGCTGCTATCTTCGACAAGGCGGCCGTTAATAAAGTGTCCGACGATACTACTGCTCATGGTTTTCAACTCTCAAATTTCCTAATCGATACTATCCAGAACTTTCCGAACCTTCTCGAAGGTCATCGTTATATCCTCGGGCCGGGAGTTCAGGAATGGCGAAAACTGCAAAATGTCGCCGCCATTGCGAACGACGATATCTTCATCCCAGAAACATTTCTTGTGCACTTCGAGCCCGCGGGCACCGATGGCATCGGGCCGTGGAACGAGATCAATTCCGCCCATCAAACCGAAATTGCGCACATCTGATACCAGGGGGTGATCTGCCAATGAATGTAATTCATTCTCGAAGTGTTTTTCCAGGGCGCGGGACTGCGCAAAGGTTTCCTCTTCAACATAGGCGTCCAGAGCAGCAATACCGGCGGCGGCAGCCACCGGATGCCCCGAATAGGTATAGCCGTGAAACAACTCGATCGCCTGCTTCGGACCCTGCATGAACGCCTGGTAGATTTCATCACGCACCATCACCGCCCCCATCGGAATCACGCCGTTGGTCAGGCCCTTGGCCATATTGATGATGTCCGGCATGACACCAAATCGCTGGGCGCCGAATCCTTCACCAATGCGCCCAAACGCCGTGATCACCTCGTCGAAAATCAGGAGAATGCCGTACTTGTCGCAAATCTCGCGCAACCGTTCCAGGTAGCCGACGGGCGGAGGAAGAATTCCGGAAGAACCCGAAACCGGCTCCACAATGACTGCCGCAATATTTCCACCATCATGCAAAACAGCCAGGCGCTCCAGGTCGTCGGCCAGGTGAGCACCCCATTCAGGCTGTCCCCGGCTGAACGCATTGTGCTCCAGGTTCCAGGTGTGTCGCAGGTGATCGACGCAGGGCAACAGGCTGGCGCCGAATGCCTTGCGGTTCGGCGTCATGCCGCCCACGGACATGCCCCCGAAATTCACACCGTGATAGCCCTTCTCGCGGCCGATCAGGCGGGTGCGGTGGCCTTCACCCCGGGCGCGGTGATACCCCAACGCTATCTTTAGCGACGTATCCGCCGATTCAGATCCGGAGTTTGTGAAAAACAATTTGGTGAAGCCTTCAGGTGCGATCGAAGTGACCCTTTCAGCCAGTTCAAAAGCCTTGTCCGACCCTGCCTGGAAACCCAGGGAGTAGTCCAGCGTGGCGACCTGCTTTTGGACGGCCTCTACAATACGAGGATGGCAATGGCCAAGACCGCATGTCCACAGACCGGAGAATGCGTCGTATAACCTGCGGCCATCCTCGGTGTGATAGTAGTGACCCTCGGCGCCCGTGATGATCCGGGGTCGTTCTTTGAAATCACGATTGGACGTGAAAGGCATCCAGTAGGATTCGACCGCTGCGGGACTTGTACTCATCGACTTTGCTCTCTGAATAGTGGTGTAGGTAAAGATTATCTGTCTATTATAATAAACAAATAATTTTATGCACGCTATTGATGCGCGATCTTCGCCGTTTGCTCCCTTCTGATGCGTGAAAAGTCACTCCACTACACCCGCGATATCCGTAACCTAATGTTATTTATATGTTAATGCCGTATGGCATAAATCATGCAATGTAGGGGGTAAGCCGGAAAGGAGCGTACTGGTCCTTTCCAACTGATTCTATTTGCTTACCAGGAGAGCATGACCATGAAGCGCACTATCACCACCATCGGATTGGCACTAACCCTTGCCGCTGTTTCGACACCGGCCCTGGCTGTCGACCTGTCGGCCAATATCGGATACAACTCTGAATACATCTTCCGCGGTATTCCCCAAAAGAGTTCCTCAGCCTTCGGCGGCCTGGATCTTGAAGCCGGCGGTTTCTACCTTGGCACGTGGGGCGCAGACGTTGGAGACGGCCTGGAGATAGATTACTACGGCGGCTACGGTTTCGAGGTTGGGGAATTCAGCTTTGGCGTGGGCGGTACTTTTTATACCTACACCGGCGACTTTGACGACACTTACAAGGAAATCAATCTCAGTGCCGGCTGGAACTTCCTCACCTTTGACGCGGCGATCGGCAAATACGACAACTTCGGCGGCCCGACCCTGGACTACCAGTTTTACTCGGTAACCGCCGAGTACAACGGACTCTATGGAAAAGTGGGCTGGTTTGCCGACGACTTCGAGGGAACCTACCTGGAAGGTGGCTACGGCAATACCCTGACGGTGCAGGATACTGACCTGTTCGACTATGCATTTGCCGTCATCTACAGCGACTCCACCCTGCTTGGCGGCGATTCGGATACCAATTTCGTATTTACCCTGTCCAAGTCTTTCGATTTCTGACTGCCTGTTGCCCTGCAGGCTAAAAAGGCGTCCTGAATTCAGGGCGCCTTTTCCTGTTAAATAGTAGGAGGCGTATTGGCGCTTACGATACGGGCGGGCTGCTTGCCGGTGTTTCGGAAACGGTGCGGCAGACGGCTGTTGAAATAGTAAGCATCGCCCGGGCCCAGCACCCAGGTATTCCCGGCAACCGTCACCTCCAACTCACCCTCGACGACCACACCGCCTTCTTCACCGGAGTGGGTGAGCAGATCTTCACCTGTATCGGTATCAGGCTCGTAGGTCTCCCAAAGAATGGACATTTTGCGATCGGGTTTTGAAGCCGCAACCAGGCGGTACTGAATGTCGCCCGTCCCCACGTCAGGCAGGTCTTTCGCCCGGTACACCACGTCTCCGCCGGCTTCCATGTCGCGAGTGAAGAAATCCGCCATGGTCATCGGCAGCGCAGCCAGGATTTTCTGCAGGGAACCCACAGAGGGGCTGACACTGTCCTGCTCGATCAGGGATATCATGCCGTTGGTTACCCCGGCGCGCTTGGCAAGTTCCCGCTGACTCAACCCAAACGCGGTGCGTACGGCGCGCAATTGTTTTCCTACTTCTATATTCATGACGATTTATGTTAATAATAATTGACGATGCAATAGTAGAAAGGAGAGCCTGTCATGTCCAGCAACAAAACGGTTGAAACGGATGCCAGCGTCGAAAAATTCATCAACGCGGTCGAAAATGAGCAGAAGCGCAAGGACAGCCGGGAATTGATCGCCCTGATGAGCAAAATCACGGGAGCACAACCCCGGCTCTGGGGTAGCAGCCTGATTGGTTTCGGAAAATACCACTATAAATATGCAAGCGGGCGCGAGGGCGACTTCTTTCTCACGGGCTTCTCGCCCAGGAAGGCAGCCTTGACCATTTACATTGTTTCGGGCTTTTCCAGCCACGAAGACCAGATGGCAAAACTTGGTCCGCACAAAACCGGTAAGTCATGCCTCTACATTAAAAACCTGGATGCGGTGGATCGAGAGGTCCTCAAAGGGCTAATTCAAGACTCCGTAAGCTACATGCGAAAGCAGTACGATTGCTCCTGATAAACAAGCGGCTGGTGGAAGCCAGCCCTGCCGGCGACCACCACGCCATCCTGAAACTGGCACTCCGAACCCGGTGAGGAACCGCTCCTACATGGTCAGGGCTTCGCGGGCCGGGACGTACTCGTAGCCGAGATCCCGGGCCACATCCGCGTAAGTCACCTTGCCGCGATGCACGTTCAGGCCGTTCAGCAGGTGCGGATCATCGAGCATGGCCTGCTTCGCGCCCTTGTC
>JAHEFT010000132.1 GCA_024640025.1 Chromatiales bacterium | reverse complement strand
ATCACAGAGAAGAACCGGGCGGTGCTGCTCAGTGCTTCATATTGGCTTTCCAACAGCAGCCCGGCGATGGGCAGGAGATAAAAAACCGCAGCCACCACCATGCCATACCAGGTCAGGAAGTGAACCAGCTTGATGAAACTTCTCCTGCCTTCATTCAGTGTCTTATTCATGATTCCATTTCCTCAAAAAAGGGGGGCAGTTTCCTGCCCCTTAAAGCACACATATTTAGGAGATAACCAGGCCATGTCTAAGCCTGGAGGTACAGTTTATGAGTTGTGCACCGGCCCGGCTTGTCCGCACCGGACGGCCCTATGACAGGAGGGTTGGGGTTGGGCTGCATACTTAATGCAGATTCGCCAGGCGTGATTCGGCCAGGGCCAATGCCTGGTGCATCCGCTCGACACATTCGGATGACTGTGTGACTGGACAGGTCGCGATGATCTCCTTCCAGAATTCGATTTCTGCCTGAATCATTGACTCGATTTTCCGGCAATCCGGCTCTGGCGAAGTCTGTCGTTCAGTCTTGGTGTTGGTGCTGGTGTTCATTCAATTCCCATGGTTCACGTACCGCGCCCGGGCGGCGCAGTGATTACAGGGTGCATGATAATGGTGCAGCGCGTTTTCCACTTGACCTGACATGACGGCCAGTTGACTGAACCCGTCATGACAGTGAGAATGCAGATTGTCATTTGCGTTAAATCGAGGTCCTGGAATGTCCGTTTTCGCCCCGGCACTGGGAGTCATCTGGAAACAACTGGAAGAAAGTGGAATTGACCCTGAACCACTGTTCCGGGAAGAAGGTATCGAACCGGAATTGATGTACGATTCCGGCGCCCGGATTCCGGCCGACCGCTACCAGCGTTTGGATGTGAAAGCCGCCGAATTGTCAAAGGATCCGTTTTTTGGTCTCAAGGGTGCTGAATATTTCAGGCCGGCCCACCTCGGCGCACTGGGTTTTGCCTGGCTGGCCAGTTCCACCCTGCGTTCAGCTTTCCAGCGCCTGAGCCGTTATGCCCGGATGATCCAGGAAAAGCTCACCATTGAACTCGACGAGGACGACGAATATTTCTATGTGCGGGTCGACGCCCACCTGCCGGAACTGGGCGCCACAATCCGCGAGGAAGGCCAACTTTCCGCCCTGACCAAATTCTGCCGGGTCATTTCAGGCAACAGTTTCAGCCCGGTAAAAGTATGCTTCAAGCAGCAAAAGCCGGCAGATACCAGTTACCACTACGAGTATTTTCGCTGTCCGATTGAATTCGCGGCTCCTGCAACAACCATCGTCATTCACAAAAAGGATATCGACAAGCGCCTGACCGGTTCCAACGACGAACTGGCCAGGCTGAACGAACACATCGTGGTCAAGTACCTGGCCCACAACGCGAAACATGATGTCGTCAACCGCGTGAAGGCTGCGATCATCGACGGGCTTTCCAACGGAACGGTCACGGAGACTTCCATCGCCGCGGAACTGCACACCACGGCGCGAAATATGCACCGCAAGCTGCAGAAAGAAGGCACCTCGTTCAAACAATTACTCACCGAAATCAGAAGAGACCTGGCGCTCCAGTACATCCAGGACCGGAGCAAAACACTGACCGAAATTTCCTTCATGCTGGGCTTTTCGGAAGCGAGTTCATTTTCCCGCGCGTTCAAGGGCTGGACCGGCAAGCCGCCCAGCGAAGCCCGACAGGCTGTAGCATAAGCACCTGAAATGTGCTTAACTTACGCGCTGAACACTCACCCGACCCCTAGCGGGGTTTTAAACTGATCACCGGGCGTTTACTAACAGTTGCCCTCATTCAAAAGGAGTCCGTCATGCGTAAATCGGCGCTTACAGCAGTAGCTTTATTCTTCCTCGTATCAACCAGCACCTTGTGGGCCTTTGAACCCGACACCAACAGCGAAATGCAGCTGTCCGTGGCCAAAGCCATCCTGGATGTCAAAAATAGTGACCCCAGCATCGAGAAGTTTTTCAAGGAATCAGCCGGTTATGCCGTGTTTCCAAACGTTGGCAAGGGCGGAATCGGAATCGGTGGCGCACATGGCAAGGGCCTGGTGATCGTCAATGACAAGGCCGTTGGCAGGACCTCTCTCAGCCAGGTAACCATTGGCTTGCAGCTGGGCGGCCAGGTTTATGCAGAGTTCATCTTCTTTAAAGACGAAGTTGCCCTGGGGCACTTCCAGCGCGGTAATTTCGAACTGAACGCCCAGGCATCCGCGGTTGCCGTGACTGCCGGCGCGTCTGCCGACGCCAATTACGACAAGGGCGTGGCCATTTTCACCAATGTTGGCGGCGGCCTGATGTACGAAGCATCTGTCGGCGGCCAGAAATTCAAATACGAATCTCTCTAAACCAACACATTCGAGGAATCACCTATGCGTAAGTTGCTTGTCGCCCTGTTTGCCCTGCTCCTCATGGCGCTTTCCATCCCGGCTCATGCTTTTGAGCCGGACGTTAATGACAGCTTTCAGCTCGATGTACAGAAAGCGATCATCGCCATCAAGAAAGCCGACCCGGGCATTGAGGCCTTTTTTAATAACGCGGCAGGTTACGCAGTTTTTCCCAGCGTGGGCAAAGGCGGATTCATTATCGGTGGCGCTTATGGAAAGGGGCTGGTAATCGTCGATGAAAAAATTGACGGTTACACCAGCATGACCCAGGGCACCATCGGCCTGCAGGCCGGCGGCCAGAAGTATTCGCAATTCATCTTCTTCAAAGACGACACCGCGATTGGTCATTTCAAGCGCGGAAATTTTGAATTGGGTGCGCAAGCCTCGGCCGTGGCCATCACGGCCGGAGCCTCGGCCGATGCCGCTTATGACTCGGGGGTAGCCATCTTCACGCATGCCGCCGGCGGCCTGATGTTCGAAGGTTCGGTGGGCGGGCAGAAGTTCAAGTACTCACCCAAGGAATAGGCTGCTCATACGCCCGCATCTGCGGTTTGGTCAGGATAGAAAGGACGACAATGATGCTCTCAGATACGGCGATCGCGGCCCGGGCGAAAACGGCCCCCATCGGTGAAGTGGCTGCCCGGCTGGGGGTATCCAGCGAAGACCTGATCCCCTTTGGCAAAGACATCGCCAAAGTACGCCTGGAAGCGATGTCCCGGCCAAGGTCACGGCCGGAACCCGGCAAACTGATCCTTGTATCGGCCACCACGCCTACATCCGCCGGTGAGGGCAAGACTACCACCTCGATCGGCCTGGGCCAGGCATTCACCAAACTGGGGGAGTCAGTTTGCGTGGCGCTGCGCGAACCCTCGCTGGGGCCCTGCCTTGGCATCAAAGGCGGCGCAACCGGCGGCGGCTATGCCCAGATCGTGCCCGCTGACCGGATAAACCTGCATTTTACCGGCGACTTTCATGCCATCACCACCGCCAACAACCTGATCTCCGCGTCGATTGACAACCATCTTTACTGGGATAATGAGTTGGACCTCGACCCCCGCATGGTGGTCTGGCGCCGCGTGATGGACATGAACGACCGCAGCTTGCGCCATATCGTCCTGGGACTCGGCGGCAGGCTGCAGGGCATCCCGCGTGAGGGTGGTTTCGACATCACGGCAGCGTCGGAAATCATGGCCATTCTTTGCCTGGCCAACGATATGGACGACCTGCGGGTTCGACTGGACCGTATCCTGATCGGCTCAACCTATGACGGCAAGGCGGTGTTTCTGAATGAACTGGGAATCACTGACGCCCTGCTCGCCTTGCTGCGTGATGCGGTACACCCGAACCTGGTGCAGACCCTGGAAGGCACACCGGTCTTTATGCACGGCGGTCCCTTCGCCAATATTGCCCACGGCTGCAACAGTGTTTTCGCCACCCGCATGGCTATGCATTTCGCCGATTGGGCCATTACCGAAGCAGGGTTCGGTTTCGATCTCGGGGCTGAGAAATTCTTTGACATCAAGTGCCGTTCCGCCGGACTGAATCCTGATGCGGTGGTGCTGGTCACAACCATCCGGGCACTCAAGCTTCATGGCGGAAAGAGCCAGGATCAACTGGAACAACCCGATACAACGGCCGTCCAGCGCGGTCTCGAGAACCTCGACAAGCACATAGAAAGTGTTGCCCAGTTTGGCAAGCATCCGGTGGTGGCGCTGAACCGGTTCCACTCCGATACCGATGACGAGATCCGCCTGGTGGCCGAACGGGCATCGCAGCACGACGTGCGGTTTGCGGAATCACGGCATTTCGCCGAGGGCGGCGCAGGCGCCACAGACCTGGCGCGCGAAGTGATGACTGC
>JAHEFT010000069.1 GCA_024640025.1 Chromatiales bacterium | reverse complement strand
TTTCATCCTGCTACCTTTCTGCGCTCGATCGGCCCTGAGCCGTGGAATGCGGCCTACGTGCAGCCCAGCCGCCGGCCCACCGACGGGCGTTATGGCGAAAATCCGAATCGACTGCAGCATTATTACCAGTACCAGGTTGTCATGAAGCCGTCCCCGGAGAACTTCCAGGAGCTATACCTGGATTCACTCAAGGCTGTGGGTATCGATCCGCGGGTGCATGATATCCGCTTTGTCGAAGACAACTGGGAGTCGCCGACGCTTGGGGCCTGGGGACTCGGTTGGGAGGTATGGCTCAACGGCATGGAGGTCACCCAGTTCACCTATTTCCAACAGGCTGGCGGCCTTGAGTGCCGGCCGGTCATGGGGGAAATCACTTACGGTGCCGAACGCCTGGCCATGTACCTGCAGAAAGTGGACAGCGTCTACGACCTGGTATGGACCCGAAGTGGCGGGCGCACCGTCCGCTACGGCGACGTGTTCCACCAAAACGAGGTAGAACAATCCCGCTACAATTTTGAATACGCCAACATCGAAGCATTGTTAGGCTGGTTTGACACCTGCGAAGGAGAGGCGCTCAAGCTGGTGGACCTGGACCTTCCTCTGCCCGCCTATGAGCAGGTTCTCAAGGCGTCACATACGTTCAACCTGCTTGACGCCCGCCGGGCGATTTCCGTCACAGAACGTCAGCGCTACATCCTGCGCGTGCGTGACCTGGCGCGCAGGGTAGCTGAATGTTATTACGCCAGTCGCGAATCGCTTGGGTTTCCTGGCCTGGGACGGCAAGATTCAGAAGGGGCAAAAACATGACAGAGACAAAACACCCACTGCCGGAAACGGCCGATATGCTGGTGGAGCTTGGCTGCGAAGAGTTGCCACCCAAGGCACTCGATACCATCAGGGAGGCCTTTTACACGTCGGTGCAAAAAGGTCTGGAAAGCAGCAATATCCGCTTCAGCGCGGAAGGCAGCCGCTCCTACTCCAGCCCCCGGCGCATCGCCATAGTGTTCCGGGATGTCGCAGCCCGGCAGCCCGACCAGGAGTTGGACCGCCGCGGCCCGGCCATCAGCGCTGCATTTGATGCTGAAGGAAACCCCACCGGCGCTGCAAAGGGTTTCGCGCGCTCGATCGGAAAAGAGGTTTCTGAACTTGAAACACAGGAAACCGATAAGGGCCAGTGGCTTTACGCCCGGATTCATGAACCGGGAAAACCGCTTTCCGAATTAATCTACCCGATCCTTGAACTGGCTATAAAGCAATTGCCGGTTCCCAGGCCCATGCGTTGGGCCGACCATGATTTCAGTTTTGTCCGGCCGGTGCACTGGCTGGTTGTGATGCACGGCAAAAAGGTCCTCAACGGTGAACTTTTGGGCCAACAGGCCTCGGACAGCACCCGGGGTCACCGGATCCACTCGCCCGGACCGCACACACTGCCGGACAGCGCCAGTTATGAAGAAGTTCTGTTCGCCGCTTACGTGGTAGCTGACCAGGATCGGCGCAAAGCCCTGATACGCGAATCCCTGATGCAGGCGGATCCGAACGTGCATATCGATACCGACCTGCTGAACGAGGTCAACAACCTGGTGGAATGGCCGGTTGCTGTCAGCTGCGCCTTCGAGCAAAACTTCCTGGAGGTTCCGCATGCCGCCCTGGTTGCGAGCATGCAAGACCACCAGAAGTTTTTTCCGGTTATGGATGGTAGTGATTCCGGTAAAGTGAGCAACCGTTTTATTGCCATTTCCAATATCGAAAGCACCCATTTGCCATCGGTGCGAGAGGGCTATGAACGCGTCATCAGGCCGCGACTGGCAGATGCCAGGTTTTTTCTTGAGCAGGATAAAAAACAGGGTCTGGACGCCAATCTGCCGCTTCTGGATCGGGCTATTTTTCAAAAAAAGATCGGAACAATTGGCGACAAATCAAGAAGGATGTCTGTAATTTCGAGGAAAATAGCAGAATATCTCTCTTTAGAACCAAAACCGGTATCCCGCGCAGCACTACTCGCCAAGTGCGACCTGATGACGCAGATGGTGGGCGAGTTTCCAGAGTTACAGGGTGTTATGGGCCGGTACTACGCCCTCACCTCCGGCGAACAGCAAGTGACGGCAGAGGCGATTGGTGAACATTACGCTCCAAAATTTGCCGGAGACAACATACCTGCTTCCGATGCCGGAAAAATAGTCAGTATTTCTGATCGCCTCGACACCCTGGTGGGAATTTTCGCGGCCGGACTGCGCCCCAGCGGTAACAAAGACCCTTTCGCCCTCAGAAGGTCAGCGTTGGGGTTGGTCAGAATACTGATAGAAGCTGAAATAGACCTACCGCTCAACAAACTGCTCGCCCTGGCGTCCAATGAGCTGGCCGGACAGATCGAAGTGACTCCTGAACTGCTGCTCGATGTGCGGGAGTTCATCGTTGATCGGCTCAGAAACTATTACAGAGATCAGAACTTCGGTACGGAACTGATCAGTGCTGTGCTCTCCTCGAGCTGGGAAACCCTGCCGGACCTGGACAGGCGTCTGAAGGCCCTCGCCGACTTCATGGGGCAGGATGATGCGGCCAGTCTGGCGGCTGCCAACAAGAGAATTGGTAATATTCTGCGAAAATCCGACGAAACTGTTTCGCAGACGATTGACGCTAATTTGTTTATTTTCGCGGAAGAAAGAGTTCTTTTCGAAGATATTACGAATTTGTCGGAACAAATATCGCCGCTGCTTGAGAAGGGTGATTACGAAACCAGCCTCAAACGGCTGGCGGGTCTCAGAAAGCCGGTAGACGCGTTCTTTGACACCGTTCTGGTGATGGATGACGACCTGGCGTTGAGAGCAAACAGGCTATCGCTGTTGGCTCGATTGAAGGCGTTATTCGACCGGATCGCCGACCTGTCGGTTCTGGGCTGAGCTTCCTGCCCGGGCTCAAACGTCCAGGTTGATGGCATCCAGAGCGTTCGATTCGATGAACTCCCTGCGCGGCTCAACCTCGTCTCCCATCAGCGTTGTGAAGATCTGATCGGCGCCAACGGCGTCTTCAATCGTGACCTGGAGCAAACGTCGGGTTTCCGGATTTACCGTCGTGTCCCACAGCTGTTCCGGGTTCATCTCTCCAAGGCCTTTGAATCTCTGCACGCTTCGGCCTTTGCGGCTTTCTGCCATCAACCAGTCATAAGCTTCCCGGAAAGCCGTAATTTCCTGTTCTGATTTACCGCGACGAACGAACGCCCCCTTCTGCACAAGGCCGTTAAGCGTGTCGGCGAGCCGCCCGATGAGTCGATATTCCGGACCTTTGAAGAAGTGCATCTTGATAGCCTTTTCCTCGGTGACGCCATGAGTTGTTTTACTGAATAACAATTCACTTCCTTCCTCACCCTGGACCACGTTCAGGCCATAACGAACACTGGCGGTGCTCTTTTTGCTTAAATTCGACTCCATCCTGGCACACCAGCCCGCCATTTCAGATTCAGTCCAGTCTGTTGAAAATCTTTCAATTTCAATTAGTTGTTGTAAATATAACTGATCGTATCGCCGCGCCATGCGCTCGACAGTCAGATGAACCGCCAGGTAGTCGCGCATCAGTTGCTCCAGCGCCTCGCCCTGAAGCGGCGGGGCATCCGGATCGAACACCAGCATGGCGTCATCCAGCGCCCTGGCCATCAGGTAGTCGTTCAGCTCGGCATCGTCCTTCAGGTAGTGTTCCTGTTTCCCCTGCTTTATCTTGTACAGGGGCGGCTGCCCGATATAAATATGCCCCCGTTCAATCAACTCAGGCATCTGGCGGTAGAAAAACGTCAGCAACAGCGTACGAATATGTGAACCGTCAACATCTGCATCGGTCATGATGATGATTCGGTGGTACCGCAATTTGTCCGGATTGTATTCATCCCTGCCAATTCCACAACCCAGCGCCGTGATCAGGGTTCCGACCTCCGCGGACGCGATCATCTTGTCAAATCGCGCTTTTTCAACGTTCAAAATCTTTCCCTTGAGGGGTAAAATAGCCTGGAACTTTCGGTTTCTGCCCTGTTTTGCGGAGCCTCCTGCAGAATCACCCTCAACCAGGAAGATCTCTGAGAGCGCGGGGTCTTTTTCCTGGCAATCCGCCAACTTACCGGGTAAACCGGCGATGTCGAGAACACCTTTGCGCCGGGTCATTTCCCGCGCCTTCCTCGCCGCTTCCCGCGCCCTCGCCGCTTCCACCACTTTGGCTGTGATCATTTTGGCTTCAGCCGGGTTTTCCAGGAGAAAATCTCTCAGATTACTTCCCACCAGGGACTCAACAACCGGTTTTACCTCGGAAGAAACCAGTTTGTCCTTGGTCTGGGATGAAAATTTGGGGTCCGGAACCTTGACTGAAAGAACGGCTATCAAACCTTCCCTTGCATCATCTCCGGTTGTGGATACTTTGTCCTTGCGGGCAATGCCCGACTCTTCAATGTAGTTGTTGATCGTTCTGGTCAGCGCGGCCCGGAAACCCGCCAGGTGCGCACCGCCGTCCTTTTGGGGAATGTTGTTGGTAAAACAGAATACGGTTTCCTGATAAGCGTCTGTCCACTGCATTGCCACCTCGACGGTGATTCCGTTGGCCGCATCTGAGACATACATAACCGTTGGGTGAAGCGGGTTTTTGTTACGCCCGAGATGTTCGACAAAAGATTTGATACCCCCCTTATATTCAAACACATCTGTTTTTCCGGAACGCTCATCAATGAGCTCTATTCTTACGCCCGAATTCAGAAAACTCAGTTCCCTCAGTCGCTTGGCCAGGATTTCGTAATGAAAAACAGTTTCTGTAAAGATCTTTCGGCTGGGCCTGAAATAGATTTTTGTACCGGTTTGATCGCTGTCACCCGTTATTTTCATATCGTGCTCGGGCACACCAAGGTGATACACCTGCCTCCAGACATGACCATCCCGTTTGATTCTCAGCTCAAGGTGCTCAGACAGCGCATTGACCACAGAGACGCCTACGCCGTGTAAACCACCGGAAACCTTGTATGAATTGTCATCGAATTTTCCACCGGCATGCAGCACAGTCATGATGACCTGTGCGGCGGAAACCCCCTCTTCCTTGTGCATATCAACCGGGATTCCTCGGCCGTTATCCTGCACGCTTACTGCATTATCCTCGTGGATCGTTACCTGGATGGCATCACAGTGACCGGCAAGCGCCTCATCGATTGAATTGTCGACCACTTCAAACACCATATGGTGCAGTCCGGTTCCATCATCGGTATCGCCGATATACATGCCTGGCCGCTTGCGAACCGCGTCCAGGCCTTTAAGAACCTTGATATTTGTGGAATCGTAATGTTCTGCACTCATGGGTTATTTCTGCCTTCCGGTAGCGTTACGAGACAATAAGATCTTCCATTCCACAGGCCATTCAGCCGGTTGGGAAGCCTTTCTGAACATGGGTATTGCTTCACGAATTTCGAAACTCCAATTATACCATTTCCTGTACACGGCCATGTTCCACGTGAAACAAAACATGCTCGGCAGCCGTGTCGCATCTTTGTATGCCGGTAACCCATACCTGGCCACCGATTTCCTGGCTGTGGCGTAAAACGTTTTCGAAGTGTTGATCGTCAAACTCGGAAGCCAGATCGTCCAGCAGAATGACTGGCTTTTCCCCTTTTTGATTCAGAATGGAGGCCTGCGCCAGAAGCAAGGCTGCAGACAATATTTTTTGTTCGCCCCGGGATAAAAGATTGCGTGCAGGTGTGTCATCAAAAGCCAGGAAAAGGTCGGCACGGTGCGGTCCAGCGCCGGTTGCACCCCGCACACGGTCCCTCTCCCTGCCCTCATCAAGGGCCTTGCGCAACGTTTGCCCGGTCCACCCTGGGTGGTATGTCAACTTGAAACCCTTCATTGCCGGGCTGAGTTGTTTGAGAAGTATCCGTACCTGCTCCGCAACACCGACGCAATGTTCTTTTCTCAGGGCGTCCAGCCGTTCTCCCTGTTGGCAAAAAATTTCGTCGATACTGTCCAGTACCTTATCCTGTCTTTTCCGAAGCGCAGCATTTCTCTGCTTCAAAATTTTTGAGAATCGACTATAGGTATCCAGAAACTGGTGTTTCACGTGGAACATGCCCCAATCGAGGTATTTTCTACGGACCTCCGGGGCTCCGCTCACCAGCAGGTGGCTGTTCGGCTCCATCAATACCAGCGGCAGAAGTCTCGTAAGCTGACTAAGCTGAGTCAGTTCATTGCCGTCCACCCGACCACGCCAGTGCCGGGACGATCGTTCCAGGCCCAGTCGACTGACTTTCATTTCATCATTGACGGTCTCAGCAAATACCCTGAAGTACTTTCCAGAGCGGCCGATCAGCTCGCTAGCCTGTGTCGTTCGGAAAGATCGACCGCGAGAGAGAACCAGGATGGATTCCAGGACACTGGTTTTTCCGGCGCCATTACCTCCATAAAACACGTTGAACCTCGGATGCGGGGAAATATCAACCGTGTCGAGATTTCTGAGATTTTCTATCTTGAGGCTTTTGATTAACAATCAATTTCCGTCAATTGATTGCTGCTCTCAGAGCTTTAATGGCATCACCACGTGTTTATCCCTGCCGCCGGCTTCACTGGATATGAGACAGCTGCTGTTAGCATCCTTAAGCGCCATCACGACTGAATCACCCTCTATGGCATTAAGCGCATCCAGCAAGTAGGTAACATTAAAACCAATGGCTATGTGTTCGAAATTCAATTCTGCTTCGAGCTCTTCAATCGCCTCTTCGTGTTGAGGGTTGTGGGCTACGATCTTTACGGCAGCGGAAGAGGCTTCAAGACGAACCCCCTTATATTTTTCATTGGATAAAATCGATGCCCGCTGCAACGCCAGGATAAAACTGTCGCGCTGAATCTTGATGTGTCGATCGGTTCCCTTTGGAATCACCGCAAGGTAATCCGGAAACCTGCCATCGATCAGCTTGGAGGTAAAAACCATGTTTCCCTTGACCAGGCGGATGTGGTTTTTACCCAGGGCCAGTTCAACCTGATCCTTATTCTCGGAAAGCATCCTTGAAAGCTCCAGAACACCCTTCCTTGGAACGATCATTTGTCGATCCTGGGCAACACCAAGATCCTGTTCGAGGTCGCAGACAGCCAGGCGGTGACCGTCGGTTGCAACCGTTGTCAGGCTGCCGTCATGAAATTCAAAAAGAAGGCCATTCAAATAGTATCTCACGTCCTGGTTGGCCATTGAAAATGAAGTCTTTTCAATCAGTTTTTTTAGATCAACCTCTTGTATTTTAACGGTTTCAAGGGTTTCTACTTGGTCGGTTGCCGGAAACTCGGTTGCCGGTAAAGTCGAAAGCGTGTAGCGGCTCCTGCCGGAAGAAACCATCAGTTTGTCACCATCAAGCATGGCCGTAATGTTCACGCCATCGGGTAGTTTCTTGACGATATCGACCAGCTTTCTGGCTGGAACCGTGATTTCACCCTCCTGTTGAATATCAGCAGGTACGGAAGCAATCAGCTCAACCTCCATGTCTGTCCCCGTGATGGAGATTCTCTTACCCCGGGCAGAAACCAGGAAGTTAGCCAGAACTGGCAACGTTTGCCTGCGTTCAACAACACCGACGACCTGGCTTATGGGTTGAAGAAGTACTTCCTGTTGGATGCTGAATTTCATAGCCTCTTTCCTGTAGATGGTTATTAATGTTTTTATATTAAATATATAAACCGTAGTAGTAATAAGCCCGGTGGATATCTTAACAAGCCTTATTTAATCATAAAATTCAGGGTTTTACCCCCGATTAATAACAGCACGACCGGGCTTAAAGACTGTACATAGCCTGTGGATAAAAGGAGCTCTGAAAGATATCCTGTGTTTTTCCACAGCTTATCGTAATGCTTTGCCACAAGTTTATCCTTTGTGGCCCGGTCATGCCGTCAAGAGCCGAACAAGCTTGGCCCGATCTTCCCGCATGCGGCCATCTGTCTCACACAACTCGTCAATCTTACGACAGGCGTGCAGTACGGTGGTATGGTCACGACCGCCGAAAGCATCACCGATTTCCGGCAAGCTGTGATCGGTCAGCTCTTTACACAGCGCCATGGACATTTGCCGCGGACGAACAATGGTTCTTTGTCGCCTGCGGGACAACATGTCTGAAACGCGCAGTTTGTAATATTCGGACACGGCTTTCTGAATATTTTCGATGGTTATCAGTCGGTCGTGAACGTGAAACAACTCTCGCAGCACTTCCTGGGCAAAACCCTCGGTAATGGATCTTCCTGTGAAGCGAGCAGTGGCAAACAAAGAATTTAACGCGCCCTCCAGCTCGCGCACGTGGGAGCGCACACGCTTGGCAATCAGGTAAGCCACGGATTCTTCCAGAATAACGCCGCGTTCCTGCGCCTTGTTCATCAGGATGGCGACACGTGTCTCAAAATCTGGCGGCTCAATCGACACCGTCAAGCCCCAGCCAAACCGCGACCTCAGGCGCGCCTCAATCCCGTCCACCTCTTTAGGATAACGGTCACAGGTAAGAATAATCTGTTGCTGACTGTCCAGCAAGGCATTGAAAGTGTGGAAAAATTCTTCCTGGGTTCGGTCTTTTCCGGCAAAGAACTGCACATCATCGATCAGTAACGCCCCGGCGGTCCTGTAGTGTTGCTTGAAAACTTCGATCCGGTCGCCACGCAAGGCGCTGATCATTTCACTGACAAATTGTTCAGAACCGACATAGACAACTTTCGAATCCTGGTTCCGTTTATGAATGAGGTTGCCGCAAGCATGCAGCAAGTGGGTTTTACCCAGCCCGGTGCTGCCATAGATCACCAGGGGGTTATAGGCCGCGCCGGGTTTTCTCGCCACCTGCAGAGCGGCGGCGTAAGCAAGCTCGTTGGATTTACCCTGTACAAAATTCTTGAAGGTGTACCGCTTGTCCAGGCCGGTTTGCTCACGGCGGGGCGCCGGGGTGGATTTGCTGGCCGTGGTAAGCGGGTTTTTGGGCCGGTTTACATCGATTACGACGGATTCCCTTGACGCACCCAGGTGCTCGAAAATATCGCGAATACGCTCCAGGTGGTTCAGTGAAATGTAATCACGAACATATTCATTGGGCGACAGCAACACCGTGCGCCCGGTTGATGCTTTGACCTGCAGTGGCCGAATCCAGGTATTGAAATCTTCAGCCGGCAGCTCACGCTCCAGGTGTTTCAAGCAGGTATGCCAGTGTGACTGTGTCATTCCGGAGTTATTTAGCAGGTTGTTCTCATTGTGAACCGGAGAGCCGTTGTAATGGCCTAGAGCGCCTAAGTCTAACCCGCTGTGGATAACTTGACCAACAGAATAGAAAAACGGTTAGCAGGCCTTGTTCGAAGAAAGCAAAAAAGTTACAATTCCCCTCTTTTGTCGGCTATTTGCTGTCCATTCGGAAACGATGGGCGCCAAGTGACGGGCCGAAACACGAACCAAACCTAAGGATCATCAAAATGAAGCGTACTTTCCAGCCAAGCCTCCTCAAGCGTGCGCGCAGACATGGGTTCCGTGCAAGAATGTCTACCCGAGCAGGGCAGGCTATCATCAAAGCCCGCCGGGCGAAGGGTAGAAAGCGCCTTTCTGCCTGAAGACGGGTTGCGCGAAATCGCATCATAGGATGATTGGTGCGATGGCCAACGAAAACAGAATGGTGTCGTCCTCCGGGGCGACATTCACCAGCAAACAGAAACTCACAAAAGCAATTGAATTTAAAAGGGTTTTTAACAAACCTTTTGTTTCTTCGGACGCGTGTTTTAAAATCCTTGCCTGTGTCAACTCAAACGAAAATTCCCGTTTGGGAATGGCTGTTTCCCGGCAGATCGACAAGCGCGCGGTCGGACGCAACCGGATCAAGCGGGTTGTAAGGGAGAGTTTCAGGCAGCTTTTTTCCGGGCGCGGTACCTGCATTGACATCGTGGTCTTGCCCCGGCGTGAAACCGCCTCCATGTGCAATAGAAGGCTGTTCCTGTCGCTGAAAGACCATTGGAAGCGGCTGGAAAACCAGTTTGAAGGATAACAACAGATGGGAAATCTAAGACCGGTTCTGATCATCGGCCTCGTGTTCCTGGGCTACATGCTGTGGGTCCAGTGGCAGAAAGATTACGCTCCGGCGCCACAGCCGCCTACCCAACGGTCACAAACCCAGGACGATACGAGGGCCGTTCCAGCAACACAACCGTCCCGTGCTGGCGCCGCAGAAGATTTGCCTGCGCCCCCAGAAGGGCAGCAAACACCAGCAAGTGGCGATACTCTTCCTGTGAATGGAGATCTTGCCAATGCAAAAACCCTGATTTCTGTTAAAACCGACGTGTTGGATGTTGAAATCGATCTGGTTGGCGGCACCGTGGTCTCGGCACGGTTACTGGATTACCCGGTCAAGCAAAAGGAGCCGGACATCAAGGTCAGCTTGCTGACCGACCAGTCCGGGCAGCTTTTCATCGCACAGTCGGGCCTGTTGTCCAGCCAGGAAGCCCCAAACCACACCACGCCTTATGAGTCAGCAACGGTCAGTTACGAACTGTCAGAAAGAGAAACAGAACTCCGGGTTCCGTTGACCTGGACATCAGAGACCGGACTTACGGTGATAAAAACGTTTGTTTTTCGTCCCGGTGAGTATGAAATCGCCGTTTTGCAAAATGTGAATAACCGTAGCGAAGAAACCTGGTCAGGAAGCCGCTATACCCAACTTCAGCGCGAAGTGCCCGGTGACGAAGATAACGGCGGTTTTTCGGACCCTGCGCGGTACAGTTTCATTGGCATTGGTTTTTACAATCCGGAAGACAAATTCTCGAAAATTTCATTCGACGATGTGGCGGAAGAACCCTACAGGAAAACCACTCGGGACGGCTGGCTGGCCATGATTCAGCACTACTTTTTCGCAGCGTGGATTCCACCGGCGGAGGAAGACGCGAGTTATTCAACGCAGGAGATTACCGGAAACGGCTGGCCGCGTTACGTCGCGCGGGAGATTTCACCGGTTCGCCAGGTGGCGCCGGGCGCGAGCACCGAGTTTTCCAGCCGTCTTTATCTGGGCCCCAAGATTCAGGATGACCTACCCAAGATCGCACCCGGCCTGGAATATACGGTAAACTACGGAATTTTCACGGTTTTCTCTAAGCCCCTGTTTTGGCTGATGGAGAAAATCCATGACCTGGTCGGAAACTGGGGCTGGTCTATTGTCATCCTGACCATCCTGATCAAGGCGGCATTCTTCAAGCTGACAGAGGCCCAGTACCGGTCAACGGCACGGATGCGCAAACTGCAGCCCCGCATCGAGCAGCTCAAGGAACGTTACGGCGATGATCGTCAGCGTATGAGCCAGGCGATGATGGAGATGTACAAGAAAGAAAAAGTCAATCCCCTGGGGGGCTGTCTTCCTATCCTTGTCCAGATACCCATCTTCATCGCCCTGTACTGGGTTTTGCTGGAATCGGTTGAACTGAGGCAGGCGCCGTTTATCCTATGGATTGACAATCTTTCCGTGCGGGATCCTTATTTCATTCTTCCCCTGTTGAATGCCGGGTTCATGTTCGCAACCCAGCGTTTGACACCCATGGTCGGCATGGATCCCCTGCAACAGAAAATGATGACTTTTATGCCCATCGCATTTTCGATCATGTTTGCCTTCTTCCCGGCAGGACTGGTGCTGTACTGGGCGACCAACGCGGGCCTGTCGTTGGCGCAGCAATATTACATCACCAGGAAAATAGCCGCGGCAGACTAGGCGCGTGCCAACGGCCGCTATGACGGAACGTACCGATACCATTTGTGCCATCGCCACACCGCCTGGCACCGGAGGATTGGGGATCGTACGGATTTCCGGCCCGGATGTTCCCGCAATCTCCGTGGCGCTGACCGGCATACAGCCCGCGCCCCGCCGTGCCACGCTGGCGGATTTCAGGGATGTTCACGGCGAGGTGATAGATTCGGGGATCGTGTTGTATTTTCCGGCCCCCCATTCCTTTACCGGGGAACACGTGCTCGAATTGCAGGGGCATGGCGGAATGCATGTGTTGCAGTTGCTGATGCGACGAGTGATCGGCCTGGGCGCACGATCAGCACGACCCGGCGAATTTTCTGAACGCGCCTTTTTGAACGACAAGCTGGACCTGGTCCAGGCAGAGGCCATCGCTGACCTGATCGATTCAGGTTCCGATGCTGCAGCACGTGCGGCGCAACGGAGCCTGCAGGGTGTGTTTTCCGCACAGGTTCATCAATTGCAGGAAGAACTCACTTCGCTACGCGTGTTCGTTGAGGCCGCGATTGATTTTCCTGATGAGGAAATCGATTTTCTGGCCGAAAGCGATATCTCGCAGCGTGTGCGCCAGGCAGAAAACCATGTCCAGGAGTTATTGACAGGGGCCAGACAGGGGCGTCTGCTGCGGGATGGTATCGTACTGGCGATTATCGGCCGGCCAAACGCCGGGAAATCGAGTCTTCTGAATGCATTATCCGGCCAGGAAAGCGCGATCGTAACCGAATTTCCGGGAACCACCCGCGACGTCTTGCGGGAACAGATCGATATTGACGGAATACCGGTTCATGTCGCCGACACGGCAGGGATCAGGGAAACCAGCGATCCGATTGAAGCCGAGGGCGTGCGGAGGGCGCGGCTGACTTTGGGGTCGGCGGATATCGTATTGCTGATCAGGGATGCTTCGGACAGCAGAGACCGCGGCGAAGACCTGCACACCGAGGTGCCTGCCGGCGTTGCAATGATCACCGTCGTGAACAAGATCGACTTGCTGAACCCGCAGAAACTCCGGCAAGCGATTGAACAGGACAAACAGGCGCAAATCTGGATTTCTGCCAAGACGGGACAGGGGTTGGATGACTTGCGAAAGAGAATTAGAAAAACGGTCGGTGCCAGTGACCATACGGAAGGAAGTTTCTCGGCCCGGCAGCGACACATCGACGCCCTGAGGCGGTCCGCAGGCCACCTGGTGGCAGGCTTTAACGCCATGGAAGAATTTCAGGCAGGTGAACTTCTGGCTGAAGAGCTTCGACTGGCGCAGCAGGCGCTGGGCGAAATTACTGGAGAAATGCTGCCGGACGACCTGCTGGGCGAGATTTTTTCCAACTTCTGTATTGGCAAATAATCAGGTTTCGCAATAAACGTGATGCAGCAGTTCAATGATGCTCATCGCGGCCGTGTCAGCCAGGCGGTAATAGATCGTCTGGCTTTCCCGCCGGGTCTGCACCAGCCCCTGATCCCTTAAAACCGCCAGGTGCTGAGAAAGAGCGGACTGGCTCAGCTTGATTCGTTGATTCAACTGCCCAACCGAGACCTCACCTTCGGAAAGCACACACATAATCATCAGGCGGCTTTCATTAGCGAGACCCTTGAGGAGGTTCACCGCATCGGTGGCGTTGCGTTGCATGGCATCGAAGTCCATTCGTGGGGTTTCTTCGATTTCACAGGAGTTCATCATCACTCCTGATTGTATTTGCAATCTATCTAAATTACAAATATCTTAATAAGAAACCCCTCATGTAATAAATGGACAGCCTCCCAGCCATGAAAATCAGGTCGTTTTATGAACCGGAATCCGGTACGTGGACATATTTACTCGCCGATCCCACGGATAAGCGGGCCGCCATTATCGATCCCGTCTGGGTGTTAGATCCGGTCAGCGGGAAAGCAGAAACAGCATTTATTGACCGGGTTCTGGCCGAGTCGGAAAGGGCAGGCTATACCATCGACTGGGTCCTGGAGACCCACGCACACGCAGATCACCTCACCTCAGCGGACCTCATCCGTCAACGCACTGGCGCAAGAATTGCCTGCAGCAAGGGTATCTGCGGAGTGCAGAAAAATTTTTGCCGCGTGTTTAACCTGAAGGACACGCCCACGGACGGAAGCCAGTTCGACCGCCTGCTCGCGGAGGGTGATGTAATCAGGCTGGGCCAGCTTGAAATTCATGTCATGGAAACACCGGGCCACACCGCCGACAGCATCACCTATCGCGTGAATGACGCCGCCTTCGTCGGAGACACCCTGTTTGCCCCGGCCTATGGATCGGCAAGATGTGATTTCCCCGGGGGAAACGCCGGGCAACTCTATGATTCAATTCACAAGCTATATCAACTGCCTGAGGAAACACGTCTTTTCCTGTGCCACGATTATCCGAAAAAAGATGATAAACCGGTGTGCCAAATCACGGTAGCGGAATCTCGGGAGAGTAATATTCATGTGAGTGCAGATACCAACCGGTCTGAATTTGTCGCCATGCGAAACGGGAGAGACAGCCAGCTTGGATTGCCCCGACTGATTCTTCCTGCACTGCAAGTCAATATCCGTGCTGGCGTGGCGCCGGAACCCGATTCGAATGGTGTAAATTACTTGCGGATACCGCTTAACCGTTCGATCGAAGAGCTGATAACAGGAGGTTTCCAATGAGCACTATTGTTGTTTTGGGAGGAGGAATTGGCGGGTTATCCGCCGCCTTTGAACTCAAGGATGAGCTCGGTGACCAGCATGAGGTTGTACTGGTTTCTGACCAGGACCACTTCGAGTTCACGCCATCCAATCCCTGGGTGGCCGTTAACTGGCGCAAACCTGAAGCAATCCGCCTCGATCTCAACGACCTGATGTCAAAGCATGGAATCCGTTTTGTAGGTACTGCAGTCAAGCGCGTCCAGCCGGAGAGCCACAGCCTGTTGCTTGAAAATGAAGAAATTATTTCCTACAACTACCTGGTGATTGCCAGCGGGCCGCGACTGGCGTTTGATGAGATACCCGGTCTTGGACCACACGGTGGATTTACCGGGTCGGTTTGTAAAACCGATCACGCATCACTCATGGCCGAGCAACTCGAAGCCTTTTGCGCCAACCCGGGCCCCATTATCATCGGCGCGGCACAGGGCGCGTCCTGCTACGGACCGGCCTATGAATACACCTTCATCATCGAAACCGAACTGCGAAAAAGAAAAATCCGTGACCGGGTGCCAATGATATTCGTGACACCGGAACCTTATGTAGGCCACCTGGGCCTGGATGGGGTGGGGGATACCAAGTCCATGCTCGAATCAGAAATGAGAGAGCGGCATATCAAGTGGTACACCAACACAAGAATTGACCAGGTTGAAGATGGCCTGATGAAAATCACCCAGGTAAACGATGACGGTAGCGACAAGGCCAGCCACGAACTGGCGTTTGCACACTCGATGATCCTGCCGGCGTTTACCGGTATCGAGGCGGTTATGGGTATTGAAGGCCTTTCCAACCCGAG
>JAHEFT010000131.1 GCA_024640025.1 Chromatiales bacterium | reverse complement strand
ATGACGAGATCCGCCTGGTGGCCGAACGGGCATCGCAGCACGACGTGCGGTTTGCGGAATCACGGCATTTCGCCGAGGGCGGCGCAGGCGCCACAGACCTGGCGCGCGAAGTGATGACTGCCGCAAAAAGCGGTTCGGTTTACAAGCCCTTGTATGACCTCGACATTCCCGTTGTGGAAAAGATCAAGGCCGTCAGTCGCGGCATGTACGGTGCGGATGATGTGGCCTTTACCAAGGAGGCGGAGAAAGACCTCAAACGGGTGGAAGATCTGGGCTTCAGCGGGCTGCCGATCTGTATCGCCAAGGCGCCCAGTTCCCTTTCGGATGATCCGGCCCTGCATGGCCGCCCGCGCGATTTCCAGGTGACGGTCAGGAACCTGCAGGTTAACTCAGGCGCGGGTTTCCTGGTGGTGCTGACCGGCGCCATCATGCGCATGCCCGGACTGCCCAGGAAGCCGCTGGCGCTGGACGTCAAATACCTTCCGGACGGCACCATCGAGGGCATCGGTTAAACCGGGGCAAAAATCCGCAAATCCTTTTTCAAGCAGGTGATCGTCGTGGGCGTGCGGCCGGTCAATTCCCCATCCGGCGCCAGCAGCAGGTTGGCCGGGCCGATAATGCGAATTTCTTTCCCTTTGAAGGCCCGGATTTCGGGGTAATGCACATGGCGCCCCCGGTAAATCGTGGGGAAAAGTCTCAGAAGACGACGCCGCGAGAGCCTGCCAAGCAAGGTGACGTCCAGCAGGCCGTCATCCAGTTCAGCATCGGGCGCGATCAGGAACGATGTCCCGGTATAACGGGTATTGGAAACTTCAACGAACATGCTGTCCTGGTGAACCTTTTCCCCGTCAATTTCAATGACCATGGGGTATGCAGTGAGTTTCAATGCGCACCAAAGCGTAGCCACCGTGTAGGCGGTATTGCCGAGTATCTTTAATTTTTCGGCTACTTTCATGGCATCGACCGGCAGCCCGGCGCCCACGATGTTCAGAAAATAGTATGTCTCGTCCGGCGTTTCCACACGTCCCACGTCGACCTCCCGCAAACTGCCTGCCCTGACCAGGTCGACCGCTTTCTGCCAGTTACCCGGCAGCAGGCCCAGGTCCCTGGCAAAGGCATTGCCGGTGCCCACCGGAATCAGTCCAAGCGGGATGTGTCTGGACCTGGCCTGCGAGTACATCCCGTTAAGCACTTCGAACAGGGTGCCGTCACCGCCGGCGGCGATCAGCCCGTCGTAAACCGACAGTTCGGCTGAAGCCACGATGCGAACGGCATCTCCCGGCCCTTCCGTTCTGATGACGTCCACCACCGCAAAACGTTCCAGCGACCTTCTCACTGCGGGGAGCAAGCGTTCGGCCCGGCCGGCGGCCGCGGTGGGATTGAATACCAGAAGCAGTTTCAAATGCAGCCTTCCCGGGAGGTCCAGGAAGCATCATAGCAAAGGAATCCGGTGAATCGATTGATATAATAGTCATTGTGTAAACCTGGCAAGAGAGGAACGGGACATGCCCCTGCTAAACGTAAACGGAGCCAACCTCTATTACGAGGAAACCGGCTCGGGACCGGAGACCATCGTTTTTTCGCACGGCCTGTTGATGAATGGCGACATGTTCAGTGACCAGGTCGAAGCGTTTCGGGACAACTACCGTTGCATTTGCTACGACCATCGCGGGCAGTCCCGCAGTGAAGTCACCGACTCGGGCTATGACATGGACACGCTGACCGAAGACGCGGCCGCCCTGATCCGCCAGCTGGACTGTGCCCCCTGTCATTTCGCCGGTTTGTCGATGGGCGGCTTTGTCGGCATGCGCCTCGCGATCCGTCACCCGGAATTGCTCAAATCATTGGTCCTGATGGATACGACTGCCGATCCCGAACCGGAACAGAACAGGGGACCGTACCGGCGGCTCGCGTTTATCGGGCGCTGGCTGAGTTTCCGGCTGGTGATCAACCCGCTGATGAAGATCATGTTCGGACGGACCTTCCTCGAGGATCCTGCCAGGGCCAATGTAAAGGCGAAGTGGCGTAAACATCTGCTTGGCCTGGACCGCGTGGGCACCAGCAGGGCGGCGCACGGTGTGATTGACCGCGAAGGCGTTTATGAGCAGTTAGGGAAGATACAAACCCCAACCCTGATCATCGTCGGCAAGGAGGATGTTGCGACGATACCGGCGAAGTCCGAACGCATGCGGGACGCGATCGAAGGATCGGTCTACCGGCTGCTGCCGCGCGGCGGTCATTCTTCATGCATCGAGGAGCCCGAAGCCGTCACCCGTGCGATGCAGGAATTTTTCACTCAGAATTTGTATGCCAGCGAGGAAGTTATTCCGTAATCACTGTTCGCGGCACTTTCAGAAATCGGGGCGCTGTCAAAGCTGGCATAAAAGTCCAGCACCCAGAACAGGTCTTCGAAGAACTCAAGGCGAAAATCGGTATTGAAGTTTGCGCGCCATCTGCCCCAGTCCGTCAAGCTGGGAAAAACCATCAGGTTTACGCTGAATTTTCGTTGCGGCCGGTCATACTTGTAATACTCATAGGTGAGCATTCCCACGGCTTCCAGGTTGGTTTCCGCCTGCCCGTTCGTCGGCGTTTCATTGGTTACGTCCAGACCGGCTGCAATTGAAAACCAATTCCGGTTAGAACGAATTGGAACCCATCCATAACCGGCGCCCGCCAGCGCCCTGAGATCCAGGCCAAGTTCGTCATTCTTTTCAAGGCTGCCGAAATAGGCGACATATTTCTTGTTCAATTTGAACACCAGGTGGTTGGCGTCGAGCGTAGCGCGTTTCGAGTTGTCCCGGCCTTGCTGTGTGGTGATTTCAGTAACGAAACCAGCGCGGGTAATAAATCTCGGATCTCTATACGTAGCATCAAGGCCAAGACTGTAGCGGCCCACGGCACTGCCCTTGTCCCAGCTGAAGCCCAGACTGGCGCTGACATCGAGCCGGTTCCAAAAGCCTGACTGCACCGGGTACATTTTCACCACGTCCAGGGTATTGAACCCGATCGTACCCTGTTCTGTTTCGATGGCCACCATCTGTTCATTTTCAGGCTTGGCCAGGGAGCCATAGAACCGTTGCCCGTTGGTCAGTTCCACCGCCTGGCCCGTCTGGCTGATGACTTCCTCGATATCCTCCCATTCGATATACACCGTACCCATGTGATCCGTCTTCAACTCCAGGATCCCACGGTTAAGGCCTTTAACCTCGCCGGTGACCCGGTCGCCATTTTTGAGAAAAACCACGTCGGTCCTGTCAGCCCATGCAGACAGGCTGAACAAAAGCAGAATGGCCGGAAACATCAATCTCGACAGTAAACGGAGCATGGAAACCCTCGATATTTCAACGTCTGATTCTCGTAGATTCTATACTGTACGGGCGTGACCATGTACCGGGATACTCAAGTGCAACCTAAATTTCTTCTCGTTTTCTTCCTGCTGGCTGGCTGCGGGCCTTCCTCGACTACCGGGGAACCCGGAGAAGCCGGCCCGAAATTCATGATGTCGGGAAAGCTTGAATCAAAAAAACTGGACGAAGCCAGCGGCCTGCAGGCCGGCGGGGACGGGGTGTTTTTTGTTCACAACGATGATGGGACATTTATTTACGCCACCGATTCAAGCGGCCGCGACCTGGGCCGGATGAAGGTCAGAGGCGCAAGCAACAAGGATTGGGAGGATATCACCCGGGTCATGGGGGAGGACGGCCCCTTGCTGGCGATCGCAGACACCGGCGACAACCTCGAAAGCCGCAAGAAAGTCAGTCTGTACTTTGTCAGGGAACCGATGCCCGGCGAATACGAAGCTGACCTGGAACCGGCTCACAAAGTCGACATCCGCTACCCGGATGGTCCCCACGACGTCGAATCCGTTGCCTACGATTCATCCAGCGAGATGATCCTGCTCCTGACCAAGCGCGACCAGCCTCCGAGACTTTATGGCGTTCCGCTGGACCTGGCGTTGTGGGAGAGTGACGTGGAAGCCATCCCGTTGGCCGAAGTACCGGGTTTCCGGCCGCCCACTCAAAAAGACCTGCTGCTCAGCCCCGGGCGAGGCATGTGGGTATCGCAACCCACCGGCATGGATATTTCAGCCGATGGCAGGACTGCCGCGGTGATTACCTACCGCAGCCTGTACGTGTTCAAAAGAGAAAACGGCGAGACCTGGGCCGACGCGTTTCAGCGCGCCCCGGTCGAGTACGTCGGACCGCCGGGTTCCCATGAAGAAGCCGTGAGCTTCGGTCACGACCCGGGCTCCATTTTTATCACTACCGAAAGGCGCCCCGCCCCGATTTACCGG
>JAHEFT010000068.1 GCA_024640025.1 Chromatiales bacterium | reverse complement strand
GCCAGCTGGATCGTCTCGCCCGCACTGGGAGGCCTGATCGCCTATCTGCTGATGATGAGCATTCGCAAAGTGATCCTGAATACAGAAAAGCCCTTTGAAAGCGCCAAGCGCTGGGGACCCGTTTACGTGTTCCTGGTGGGTTTCATCATCTCGTTGGTAACAATATTCAAGGGCCTCTCGCACCTGAATCTGGAGCTTTCTGTCTCCCAGAGCTTCATCGGAGCCTTGGTTTTTGGGCTCATCGTGGCCTTCATGGGCTGGCTCATGATGCGCAAGATCGAAGTCGACAGGGAAGCGGATCGCGATTTCCACTTTGCCAGCGTCGAGAAAATCTTCGTACCCATGATGATTTTCACGGCCTGTGCGATGGCCTTTGCCCATGGTTCCAATGATGTGGCCAACGGAATCGGCCCCCTTGCCGCGGTGGCCAGCATCATCAGTTCCGGTGGTGAGGTAGCCCAAAAAGCGGCTCTGCCGTTATGGATCCTGATACTTGGCGGCACCGGCATCGTCATCGGCCTGGCAACCATGGGTTACCGGGTGATGCAAACCATCGGTACCAAGATTACGCAGTTAACCCCCAGTCGCGGCTTTTGCGCAACCCTGGCCGCAGCCGCAACCGTGGTCCTGGCCTCACGCACCGGGTTGCCGGTATCGACCACGCACATCGCGGTTGGTGCGGTGATCGGCGTGGGATTAGCGCGTGGCATGGGCGCGATTGACCTCCGGGTGATCGGTGGAATCGTGGTTTCCTGGGTTGTTACGCTGCCGGTTGGCGGCGTGCTGGCTGCGCTGTTCTTCTTCACTCTCAAGGGAATGTTCGGCTGAGTTGTCACTTACCTGTCACAATTTGGTGCTAAATTTTGATCAGCTTTCACTTAACCTAACGGGAGTATTCAATGACTACGCGCAATCGTCTGCTCGTATTATCCACCGCAGCGACCATGGCCCTGCTGGCTGCCTGCGGCGGCGGTGAACAACGCCAGGTCATCCAGAACAAGGGTTCCGACACCCTGGTCAACGTGGCCCAGGCCTGGGCCGAGGCCTACCAGGACGTACACCCGACAGTCGTAGTTGCCGTCAGCGGCGGCGGTTCGGGTACCGGCATCGCGGCCCTGATCAACGGTACGGTGGATATCGCCAATGCGAGCCGTGCAATCAAGGACAAGGAACTCAAGCTGGCGCAGGACAATGGCCAGAGCCCGATTCAGCACGTGGTCGGTTACGACGCCCTGGCCGTCTACATCCATCCGGACAACCCCATGGATTCCTTCAGCCTGGAACAATTGGCTGAAATTTACGCTGACGGCGGCAGCTACCTGAGCTGGACCGATCTGGGCGTCGAGGTCCCGGGCTGCCAGGACCAGGAGATCGTTGTTGTCAGCCGGCAGAACAACTCCGGTACCTATGCCTACTTCCGCGAAGCGGTGCTTGGCGATGCTGACTTCAAACTGGGAACGCGCGATATGCATGGCTCCAAAGATGTAGTCGACCTGGTTGAAAACACGCCTTGCGCCGTTGGTTACAGTGGCCTGGCTTACGCGACCGAACACGTGAAACTCGCTTGCATCGCAGCGGAGACGGGTGGTGAATGCACCAACCCCTCTGTAGCGACCGCTCTGGACGGCAGCTATCCGATCGCGCGGCCCCTGTTCATGTACACCAACGGCGAACCCACCGGGTATATTGGTGAGTACATGAACTGGATCATGAGCAATGAAGGCCAGTGCATTATCCTTAACAAGGGATACGCGCCGGTAACCGAGGTCGACTGCGGCTGACGGGGCGTTCGCAACCATCATTACAGCAGGAGCCCAACATGAGTCATCTTGAAGAACGCATGGAAACCGACCTCAACTATATCCGCAACTGGTTGTGGAAGATCGGCGATGACGTGGAAGCGGCTCTGCGAAACGCCAAGAAAACCCTGGTTCTGAGGGATACCAGGCTGGCTTATGACGTGGTGCTTGGGGACCACCCGATCAACCGGGACTCCCGCCAGTGCGATCGTCTTTGCCACACATTCATCGCGCGGTATCTTCCGGGCGCCGGCGCACTTCGGGAAATGGCTTCGACCATCCGGGTCAATGTAATCCTGGAACGAATCGGGGACTACGCTGTCACCATTTCGAGGGAAGCCGTGCAGCTGGAAAACCCGCTACCGGAGAAGTTTTCGGCCCGGATCGACAGCCTGGCAGATGATTCGATAGACATTCTCTCGGGAGCCCGCGCCGCGTTCCGGCAAGGCAATGCTGAACGGGCCATTGCCCTGATGGATGCAGTGAAGCGGATGGAAGTGCGCATGGATCATTTTTACGATGAGCTGTTCGCGGAAGATGACCGGATGGATGCGACGACAATGATGGTCATCTTCGCGGTTTTCAACATTTTCAAGCGCGTCGGTGACCAGGCCAAGAATATTTGTGACCAGACCGTTTTTGCAGTACACGGCGTGAAAAAACTGCCGAAGACGTACCGTATCCTGTTTCTGGATCAACCGGGCTCCGGTCTTGCGCATCTTGCAACAGCCATCGGCCGAAAGAATTTCGCGGGTACCGCACTTTTTTCATCGGCCACGCCGGGAAGCAGCGATCAGGCATCGCCTGAATTATTGGAGTTCCTGCATGAAACGGGCTTACCCGAGGAGGACCTGAAAAGTGAACGGCTGGAAGCGCTGGCGCATGACCTGTCCGATTACACGGTTCTGATCAGCCTGAACGGTCCGGTGTCTGACTATGTTCGCAAGATGCCTTTCCATACCTCGGCGCTGGACTGGACCTTGCCGGACGGGACCAATCGTGTAGAGCAATACCGCCAGTTGCGCAGTAAAATCATCAGCTTGCTCGGGTTGCTGGCCGGCCCTGAAACAACACCCGCCTGATTTGATGGAAAACAATACTTCTGCCAAGGTGTCCGCCGGCATCGACCCCGGTTTCGACCAGCTGAATCGCGACTGGTATATCGACAAGGCCGTGCAGGTTCTTGTCTTTATCGGTGGGATTTCCGCGATTGTTTTCATCATCGGGATCTTTGTTTTCATCTCCAAGGAAGGCTATGGGTTCCTGGTGGGGGAGTTCAATTTCAAAGAATTCTTTTTTTCACCGAATTGGCGCCCGACATCGGAAAGCAAGGAAACTTTCGGCATACTTGCCCTGATTGCCGGAACAGCGAGCGTGACCGGCCTGGCCATGCTGGTCGCTATTCCATTCTCACTGGGCACCGCCATTTTTATTGCCGAATTCTCCAGCGGCAAAACCCGCGAATTCCTGAAAATAACAGTCGAGCTGCTGGCTGCGATTCCTTCCGTCGTGTGGGGCTTTATCGGCCTGGCCATCATGAACCCGATCATCATACAGACCTTCAATGTCCCGGTCGGGCTCAACGTTCTGAATGCCGGAATTATCCTGGGCCTGATGGCAGCGCCCATCATGACCTCCATAGCGGAGGATGCTTTGAAAGCAGTACCGGACCGCTATCGCGAAGCGGCCGAAGCCATGGGCGCGACGCGCTGGCAGGTCATTTACAAGGTGGTTCTGCCGGCGGCCAAAAACGGGTTGCTGGGCGCCGTTCTGCTGGGCGTCGGCCGGGGATTCGGCGAAACCATGGCTGTGCTGATGGCCACCGGACACTCGATCAACATCCCAACCAGCGTTTTCGATTCGGTCCGGGCCCTGACCGCGACCATCGCCGCGGAACTGGGTGAAACTGCCGCCGGATCACCTCATTACCAGGCGCTGTTCACGATCGGAATTTTCCTGTTCGTGATCACCTTTATCATCAACCTGGTTGCTGACCTGGTTGTCCGCGGCGTCCGCAAAGGATGATGAGCCATGTTTGAAGCAACACCCCTGAACCAGAGAAACGACACCCGGCAGAAACTTTTCCGCTTCGGCCTGGGAACCATGACCGGCCTCCTGATCCTGCCGGTGGTACTGATCCTCGGCACACTGATCTACAAAGGTGCACCGGTCATTTCTTTCGAATTCCTGTTCACCGGCCCGACCAAGGGCATGACGGCCGGCGGAATTTTTCCGGCACTGCTCGGCACCATTCTGCTCGTCCTGGTGGCCCTTATTGCCTCGGTTCCATTGGGTATTGCCGCGGCCATATACCTCAGTGAATATGCGGCGGATAACTGGTTTACCCGGACCATCAACCTGGCCATCATCAACCTGGCCGGCGTTCCATCCATCGTGCATGCCCTGTTCGGCGTTGGCGCCTTCGTGATCTTCTTCCGCTTCGGCACCAGTATTCTGGCCGCCAGCCTGACCCTGGCCATCATGACCCTGCCGGTCGTGATCGTGGCAACCCGCGAATCGCTGCAGGCGGTTCCCATGGCTTTTCGAGAGGCCTGCTGGAACATGGGCGCGACCCGCTGGCAGACGATACGCCGGGTGGTTCTTCCAAATGCAATCACCGGCATCCTCACGGGCGTGATCCTGGAAGTTTCCCGGACCGCTGGAGAGACAGCACCCATCATGTTCACCGGCGCCGCGTTTTTCCTGCCGCTGTTACCGCAGAGCGTGTTCGACCAGACCATGGCCCTGTCTTTGCACTTGTTCGTGGTTTCCACCCAGGTGCCGGGCATGCCGGAAAATTTACCGTTTGGCGTCGCTCTCGTGTTGATTTCCATGGTGTTGCTGATGAACAGCCTGTCGATTGCACTGCGCATGTATCTGCGAGGAAAGAAAAAATGGTAAGCGCCGGGGCGGCACCACTATCCGAAGAAACTGTCTCCAGCCAGGTCAAACTCGGCGTGAGGGATCTGCACATCAGCTATCACCACGTGACCGCTCTTGAAGGCGTAAATTTCGACATCCATGAGCACGAGATATTCGGCATCATCGGCCCTGCTAATGCCGGCAAGACTTCCTTTCTGAAAGCCATTAACCGGATGGACATGTTCACTCCGGAAATGAAAGTGGAGGGAAAAATTACTTTCAATAGCGTCGATGTCAGCCGTATCCGTAACGTTTACGGCCTGCGCAGCCGGATTGGTGTTGTATTCCCCCTTCCGGTAGGGCTTCCGCTGTCGATCTACGACAACGTTGCGCTTTCTCCCCGGCTGCGCGGCCAGAAAAACCGGGCGGAACTCGATGTCATCGTCGAGCGCTGCCTGACCCGGGCTGCGCTATGGGACGAGGTCAAAGACCGCCTGGACTCCCTGGGCAGTATGCTGTCCGGCGGCCAGCAACAACGCCTGACCATCGCACGGGCTTTGTCGCAAGACCCGGAAATGCTTATGCTGGACGAGTTTTCCATCGCTGTTGATCCGGTCACCACCATGCGTATCGAAGACGTGCTCAAGGAATTGAGAAAAGAAGTCACCATCATCCTGGTCACCAACCTGGTTCAGCAGGCCCGGCGCCTGGCTGACCGTACCGCGTTTTTCCTCGATGGACGCTGTGTTGAAGTCGGAGTCACCGAAGATTTGTTTACCGGCGAAGTGAAGGACCAGCGGACCCGCGACTACGTCGAAGGTAGATTTGGTTGATGGCTGGTCAGGCTGACAGGCAGGCGGCCGAATTGGCCATCCGCACCCAGAAGCTGAACCTCTGGTACGGCACCTTCCAGGCGCTGTTCAATATCGATCTGGGCATCAAGCAGGGCATCATCACCTCGATGATCGGTCCGTCCGGCTGCGGAAAAAGCACCTTTCTGCGCAGCGTAAACCGGATCAATGAACGGCTGGGTTATGTCCGGATCAGTGGCAGCATCGATGTGATGGGCGAAAACATCTATGACCCGGGTGTCGAGCTGGTCCAGGTGCGCAAGCAGATCGGCATGGTTTTCCAGAGGCCCAACCCCTTGCCGATTTCAATCCGGGAAAACGTCCTGTTCGGACACCGCATCCACACCGCGGGGCGTAAATCCTCCAAAAATGAAGAGGACGATATCGTCGAAGACGCCCTGAAGACCGTGTTGCTTTGGGACAAGGTCAAGGACCGGCTGGACCGGAAAGCCACAGCCTTGTCGCTGGAAGAACAACAGAAGTTGTGTATCGCGAGGCTCCTGCCGGTCAAGCCGGGCATCCTGTTGATGGACGAGCCCTGTTCAGCGCTCGATCCCAAGGGAACCGAGGCGGTCGAGGAGCTGATCTGGGAATTGCGCGGCAGGTACACCATCCTGATCGTCACGCACAACATGGCGCAGGCCCGGCGGGCAAGTGAGGAATGCATCTTCATGTTGATGGGCAAAGTCGTCGAACACACCGAAACCGGAGAAATGTTCGTCACGCCCCGGCACAAGGAAACGGCTGACTATATCGAAGGCCGATACGGCTAGGCCGCAAGCCTGCAGACCCCGCTGCAGGGAAGACGAATTCCTTTGGTTTCTTTGAGGTTTAAGTGTGTTGCTGTTCTGGTAACATCCCTGTCTTAACCTTCTCCAATCGACAGGGACAATGGCTGGAACATCAAAAATAGCCATCTATGGCGCAATAGCCGCCAACTCCGCCATCGCGGTCAGCAAGTTCGTAGCCGCTTTTTTTACCGGATCGTCCGCGATGCTGTCAGAGGGCATCCACTCACTGGTCGATACCGGGAACGGGATCCTGCTGCTTTTTGGCATCAAGCGCAGCCAGCAACCGCCTGATCAGAAACACCCTTTCGGCTATGGCAACGAAATCTTTTTCTGGAGTTTTGTCGTCGCCATCCTGATCTTCGCCCTGGGCGGCGGAATCGCGATTTACGAGGGTGTGCAGCATCTTTTGCACCCGCGAGAGCTGGCGAATGTGCAATGGAACTACGTCGTGCTGGCCCTGGCCATGATCTTTGAAGGATCGGCGCTGCGGATAGCGCTCAGGCAATTCAAAACCACGCGCAGAGGCAGGCCTTTCTTCCGCGCCCTGAAAGAGAGCAAAGACTCCACGATCATCGCTGTGGTGGTAGAGGACAGCGCGGCGCTGGTGGGACTGGCCATTGCCCTGCTTTCTGTATTCCTGGGCCAGGTGACCGGCTGGGTCTATTTCGATGGGATCGGGTCTGTATTGATTGGGCTGTTACTGGTCGGTGTTTCATTTTTCTTCGCTGTTGAATGTAAAGCGCTTCTGGTGGGTGAAGGCCTGGGCGCCGCCAACATCGATAAAATACAGCTCATCCTGGAAAAGGACCCGCGGATCTCAACCCACGCCAGGCCGTTGAGTCTTTATTTCGGACCCAACGAAGTCCTGGTAAACCTGGATGTGCATTTCATTGACGATTTGAGCTCTGATGAAATTGAAGAAACGGTTGATCAGATCGAAACACTCATAAAGGCAGAAGTCCCGCAGGTAAACCGCATTTACATTGAAGCCGAAACGATCAGGAGTAAGCGTCAGGGTATAAACAGATGAGCAGGTTCATCAACACTTTCCTCGCCGACGGCGGAAGTTCTACGGCCGACGGTCCCGCTTCCGGTTCTGATGACGGCGTTACTTCATCGCTCGCAGACCTGATTATCGAATTCGACGTATCCCCCTACCTGAATGAACCGCTCCTGGAAGCCTGGAGTTTTCTGCAGGACTACCCGCTATTATTCGCTATAGTGCTGGTTGCCCTGGGTTATGGCCTGGGCCGGGTTCTGAAATCGGTCATTCACAGTTTGCTGGACCGGTTCCGGACCAGCACGAAATCGGAGATCGATTACCAGATTGCGCATTACCTGACTTCACCGGTCCTGCAAACCACGGTCACTTTCTCCCTGGTCCTGGCCCTGGCGACCCTGGATTTCCCGGGAGCTATTGAGCACCTGCTCATCAAGGTCTGTATTACGGCTTTGCTGTTGTTTTGGGGTCGTGCCTGGTTCCGGGCCACCCGGGTAATTCTGCAGGCGCTCGAGGCGGATCGTGACCGCTTCCATCTGTTCCAGCCAAGAACAATTCCGCTGTACGAAATGGGCATCAAGCTCGTGTTGACCGGCTTGTTCATCTACCTGTTTTTCCTGGTTTGGGGTATCGACGCTACTGCCTGGGTCGCTTCGGCTGGAATTATTGGTATTGCTATTGGTTTCGCTTCAAAGGACACGCTGGCCAACCTGATTTCAGGTGTCTCCATCGTTGCAGACGCGCCGTACAAAATCGGTGACTACATCGTGCTCGATACCGGTGAGAGAGGCGTTGTTTCGAACCTGGGTATCCGCTCTACACGATTGATTACACGCGATGATGTCGAGGTCTCGATCCCGAACGCGGTCATCGGAACCGCCAAGATCGTCAATGAAAGCGGGGGCCCTTATGTGCGGCACCGCATCCGGATCCCCGTCGGGGTTTCCTACAACAGTGATATTGACAAGGTGATCGAGACGCTCAAAGGACTCGCCGCGGACCATGAAAAGGTGGTGAACGAACCCTCTTCACGTGTTCGAATACGAGGCTTCGGCGATAACTCCATTAACCTCGAGTTGCTGTGCTGGATCAAGCGGCCGGCAGATCGCGGCCTGGTAGTACACGACCTGAACTACCAACTGATCAGGCGCTTCCGGGAAGAGAACATCGAAATACCGTTTCCGCAAAGAGACCTGCACGTGCGTGACATGCCTTCCGGACCCGGCGACACAGGAACCTGAAACCGTGTCGACAGCGCAGCCAAAATCCGGCTGGAATATCCTGCCACCCGTCACCATCACCGCCGCAGACCGCCTTGCCCATGTGCGGAATTGCAGCGATTTCGCCGCGGGTTTACTGGACCGTTACCCGTCCTGGGCTGACGGCCTCGATGACCTCTGTCCGCCGGATGTCATCAGGCTGACGGCTGAGGTCCGCGAGCATGGACTGGAGTCCGGGCTGCGACGGTTTCGCAACCGGGAAATGCTGCGAATCGTCTGGCGGGACCTGTCGGGTCTTGCGCCGCTTTCGGAGACTTTCGCCAGCCTGACTTCGCTGGCCGAGATTTGCCTGGATTCCGCCATGGAGGAGTACTACCGCCGGTTGGTCGAAAAACACGGCACCCCCAGGGGCGAAGACGGAAGCCCGCAACAGATGTTCGTGATCGGCCTGGGTAAATTCGGTGGTGGTGAACTTAATCTGTCATCAGACATAGACGTAATTTTTTGCTACCCGCAGTCCGGTATTTGCGACGGCCGCCGCGGGATCGCAAATGACCAGTTTTTTACCCGGCTGGCGCGCGCCATCATTTCCGGTCTCGCCGAAATGACCGGGGATGGCTTTTGTTTCCGTGTGGACACGCGGCTGCGGCCCTTTGGCGACTCCGGGCCTCTGACTTCCAGCCTGGCCGCCCTGGAACAGTATTACCAGCGTGAGGGGCGGGATTGGGAGCGTTATGCCCTGATCAAGGCCCGGCCGGTCGCCGGTGACCTGGTGGCCGGCGCCCGCTTTGTCGAAGATGTGCGGCCATTCGTATACCGACGCTACATTGACTACAGCTCGGTGGAGGCGCTCCAGGAAATGCACTCCAACGTGCGGGCTGACGCGCGGCGAAAAGACCGCCTCGACGACATCAAGCGTGGTCCGGGCGGCATCCGTGAAATTGAATTCCTGGCCCAGTGTTTCCAGATCCTGCGTGGAGGCCGGGAAACCAGTCTGCAGACTCCCTCCCTGGACGGTGCGTTGCGTGAAATTGGCAAGCTCGGGCTCCTGGACAAGGACGTCGTCACCGAAATCCGTCATGACTACACGTTCCTGCGGCTGCTGGAAAACCGCATCCAGGCATTACGCGACCAACAGACGCACCAGGTGCCTCGGGGTGAAGACCGTAAGCGTATTGCCAATGCGATGTACGAGAAAGATGTCGCTGCCCTTGAAAAGAGCCTGTCAAGAACCCGTAAACGCGTGAGTGAACGTTTTTCAGGGATTTTCCCGGCGCTACCGGAACGCCCATCCGATCAGAAATGGTCCGATCTGTGGCGCAGACACCAGGTCAACCGTCAGGAAATTGAAACGACCGGCGCATCGTCACAGAGTGACCCCCTGGCGCTTTTTACCCAGCGCCTGGGCCGGGTCGCACTAAGCCACCGCGCACATGACCGGCTGGATCGATTCATGCCCGGCTTGCTGGAGCGGCTTGACCAGCAATCACTCGGGAGCAACGCGCTCAACAGCGTTTTCGATCTGGTGTTGTCCATTTGCCGTCGCAGCGCCTACCTGGTTTTACTCGAACAGAATCCAAAAGCCCTCGATCGTATGCTGGAACTGTTCGAACGCAGCGAATGGATCGCGGCACAGGTGATCCGTTTTCCCGCCCTGCTGGACGAGTTGATCGACCCGGCTCTTGGCCGGCAAATTCCTGACCAGGTAAACCTGACCCAGAGCGTGGAGCGGATCCTGGGCGCTGCCCAGGGCACCGAGACCTTGCTGGAAAGCCTGAATTACCTGAAGCTGGCCACCCAGTTGCGAATCGCGGTGAGTCAGCTCAGTGGTAATCTCGGCCCCTACCAGGCGCAAGCAGCTCTTTCCAGCCTCGCTTCTGCCCTGCTTGGTGGTGTACTGGAACTTGCCCGGCGGGAAGTTGAAACCCGCCATGGCGGGTTTGCCGGAGCCGGTGATTCACCTGACAACGGGGTCAACCTCGCCGTAATCGGTTACGGCTCGCTGGGCGCCGGAGAACTGGGCTACGATTCTGATCTGGACATTGTTTTCCTGTTCGAATCGGAACCGGGACAATCAGACGGCGCGCGGCCCCTGCCCCCCGAGCGTTATTTTGCCCGGCTTGCACAACGCCTGTTGAGTTTCCTCACTGTGATGACGCCATCGGGCAGGCTGTATGAAGTGGATACACGACTGCGTCCCAATGGCCGCGCAGGAGCCTTGGTCAGCAGCATGACCGCTTTTCGCGAATACCAGTTAAACGAGGCATGGACCTGGGAGCTGCAGGCAATGACCCGGGCCCGGTTCGTTGCCGGAAACCGCAACCTCGCCGCCGAATTCAACCGGGTCAGACAGGAGGTTCTTTGCCGGGAGCGCAACGAGGTTGAGCTGTCCCTGGAACTGTTGCAAATGAGACAGAAAATGAACCGGGAGCAGGAAAGCAGCAAGCGAATCGACGCGCTAACATCACCCAAACACCAACCCGGCGGAATGATCGACATCGAGTTTGTCGCACAACTTGGCGTCCTGAGTTCAGCGCGCCTTTTTCCGCGGGTGCTGCAAGTCACCGGGACCCTGGCCCAGCTCAATGAGCTGATGTCGATCGGCTGGTTGAGCGGTGAGGAAAATCGCGTGCTCCAGGAAACGGCCCTGCGCTTGAGCCAACACCGCTTGATGGCGTCACTGGTGCCGGGAGAAACCGCCGATCCGGAAGATACCCGTTCTTCGGCGGCCATTTTTGAACGTAAAATGAGAGAATCTTCGCGGTCACTGCCGTAAACTACGCGGATGTCTTCATTGCATTGTAGAAAAATCCGGGAGCAATCATCGTGACACATCCCACCGACGCCTCTGACGCCAGCCTGGAAAGTGCCAACACCCAGCATGAATACACGGTCAGCCGGGCGGACCTTCCCCTCTCCTGCCCAACGCCGGAACAAAAGCTCTGGAATTCACACCCCAGGGTGTACCTTGCTGTCGAGGAGACTGGAACGGCTGTTTGTCCCTATTGCAGCGCACGCTATCGCCTGGTCGACTGAAGCAGATCCGCCGCAGTGCATATCGTCCAGGCACTGGTTTCGCTAAACCTTGGTGGATCGGAGCTGGTCGCCACGGAGCTGTGCGAGTTTGGAGCAGCCACCGGTCACCGTGTCACCGTTATTGCCGCAGATGGCCCCCTGGGGGCCCGTATCCGCGCTTGCGGCGCCGGGCACCTCGCCTGGCCCATCGGCCGGAAACGGCTGGCAACCCTGCGCTACATATCAAAGCTTCGAACCTGGCTGAACCAGGAACAACCGGACGTTTTACATGTCCACTCCCGCCTGCCCGCATGGATGTGTAAGCTGGCTCTGCGCGGCCTGGACCCTGCCCGTCGTCCAGCCTACATCACCAGCATGCACGGGCATTACTCGGTGAGCCGATACAGCGCGGTTATGGCCGGCGGCGACCGGGTTATCGCTGTTTCGGATCATATTCGGGACTATACTCTGCACAACTACCCATCCACTGACCCCGCCCGGGTAATAACCGTACATGGCGGTGTCAGCCACGAAGTTTTTCCTTATGGGTATCGGCCTGACCAGGCCTGGCGTGAGAAAATTCACCGTGACTACCCCGGGCTTGCGGGCAGGAAACTGATCTGCCTGCCCGGACGCCTATCCCGGTATAAGGGTCATGCTGATTTCATCGAACTGGTGGCTGGGCTCAGACCCGATGTACCTGACATTCACGGCGTCATCGTAGGAACCGCAAGGCCCGGGTCCCGGTATCGTGATGAGCTCGAGGGACTGGCCGAGCGTTACGGCGTTTTAGACCGAATCACCTTTACAGGCGCGCGACAGGACATCCGCGACTGGATGGCGGCATCTGAAATTGTCTTCAGCCTGTGCAGTGATCCGCCCGAAGCCTTCGGCCGCACGGTTCCGGAGGCTTTACACCTGGGTGTGCCGGTTATCGGCTGGAATCATGGCGGCGTCGCCGAAACCCTGGCTGAGCTGTTCCCCCAGGGCGCGATTTCCCCGGGAGACCAATCCGAACTGCTTCGGCTTAGCCGGGAGTTCCTGGAGCACAGACCGGCCGTTGCTCAAAACCAGGCTTTTGGACTTCGTGAATCCATGGAAAAAACCATGGCCGTCTATCAATCTGCACGGCTGGAGAGAGACCAATGAAACTTTTCGTGCGGCGCCTTCAAACCGACTGGGCCAGCTGGCTTGCCGTGGCATTTATTGCCTTGCTGCCCTTTGCCCGCCTGTCTGAAATCCCCCTCTCCGTTTTCGCCGTTTCACTGGCCTTTCTGGCCAGGTCGGCGGAAAACAGGGCCCAGATCCGTTCGGCATCTTTATTCGTTTTACCCTTGTTCCTGTGTTTCTGGATACCGGTTTTCCTGTCCTGTTTTGATTCCATGGACCCGCAAAGAAGCTGGATGCACTGCCTGGTTTCCCTCCGGTTCCTCGCGGCCGCACTGGCCATGTCCGTGTTGCTAAGCGCACCTTCCGCCCGAGAGCGTGTGCTGCGCTGGACAGCTTACCTCCTGTTGTTCTGGGCGGCAGATGCTTTCATCCAGCTTTTCCTTGGCCATGACCTTTTCGGTATTGCGATGCACCCCGACCGGCTTAACGCCCTGTTCATCAAGAAATACCAGTTTTTTGGCCCCACGCTGGCCATGTTGTCGCCGCTGGTGCTGGAGCATGCACGGCGGCAGTGGCGGCCGTGGGCCTGGGCGTTTTCTTTTGCCCTGATCCTCGGAGCCGTCATGATTTCGGGCATGCGCGCAGGCTGGCTCACCATGGTGCTCGTCCTCGCCACTTACATGGCGCTGATGATGAAACGGGAAAACCGGGAATTGCGCCGGACAATCTTCACGATTCCCGCGCTGGCGGTCATCGTGTTGGCGGTCAGTTACTTTTCGTCGCCCCTTTTCCAGCAACGGATCGATATTACCCACGCTTTCATGTCGGGCTCGGAAATGTCTCTGGACGCTTCATCCATGGAACGCGTGCCGATATTTAAAACCGCTTTGAAGATGTACAGTGAACATCCGGTTAACGGCGTGGGGATACGGGCGTTTCCGAAAGCGTACATGGTGTATGCGGCGCCCGACGATGTTCACATCCGCAAGTCGGGAGGTGTTTCAGGCGCAACGCACGCCCATAACATTTTGCTGGAGGTCATGGCCGACACGGGAACGATTGGCCTGCTGGGGCTACTGGCGATCCTCGCCTTCCTGGTGTATCACCGCAAACAAACGACACCGGCCGAGCGACAGGATGCTTTTCCCTTCGCGCTGGCGCTGGCGCTGATCCTGTTCCCCCTGAATTCGCATTTCGCCATTTACGGAACCTACACTTCGTCGTTGATCTGGTTCCTGGTTGGTCTCTGGGGCGCATCGCTGCGGATCGAACGGCGCAAATGAACGGGACGCCGCAAAATGCGGGGGTGCGTGCTTATCCCTGAATCAGGGATCTGAGAACCGCCGCCGTGATCAGGGCGACGGTCAGAATGAAGAACAGCCGGATGACATTTTTCATGCGGGTATTGTCGCCGTTGTGAGGCTGTGATCCAAGTGCCGGTGATATACTCGAGACCCAGATGCGCAAGCTTTATTCTCTCCTCCTTTACCTGGCCACACCCGTGGTGCTGGCATACCTTGCATTTCGGGGCATCCGAAACCGTGACTACCTGAAAAGGTGGCCGGAACGCTTCGGCTTCTTTGCGCGGCCCGAATCCGGCGGGGCCATCCTGGTGCATGCGGTTTCGATGGGCGAGGTGAACGCCGCCAGCGCCCTCGTCCGGGAAATCGGAATACAATTTCCCCTCATTCCACTGTGCCTGACCACCGTGACGCCAACCGGTTCAGACCGTGTTCGCACACTGTTCGCCGAAGGGGTCAGTCACGTTTATGCCCCCCTGGACCTGCCTGGCGCGGTACGACGGTTTTTTGACCGGGTCCAGCCACGCCTGCTGATCATCATGGAGACAGAAATCTGGCCCAACCTTTATCACGAGGCTTATTCACGCAATATTCCCATCGTAATTGTCAACGCCCGTATTTCCGAACATTCCATCGGAGCCTACAGGCGCCTGGTGATGCTGACCGAAGAAACGCTTGCCAAAGTCTCTGCGGTCGCTGCGCAAAGCGTGAACGACGCTGCGCGCATGGTCGAGATCGGTGCGGATGAGCAGCGGGTGACCGTGACCGGCAACTTGAAGTACGACCTGGACTTGCCTGACAGCTTACGGGAACAGGGCGAATCCCTGCGACAGGCATGGGGTGGAGACCGGCTGGTGTTAACCGCTGGCAGCACACACGAGGAGGACGAAGTGGCGTTGCTGGAGGCATTCAAGGGCCTGCTCAAGTCCTTTCCCGAAGCCCTCCTGGTTCTGGCTCCGCGCCACCCGGAACGGTTCGGCCGGGCGGCGCAACTGGCGCGCGCTGCCGGCCTGAACGTTTCCATGCGAAGCGAAAGCCCGAGCCCATCCCGCGCCACGCAGTGTTTCATCGTTGATTCAATGGGGGCGCTGCTGCGTTATTATGCCGCCGGCGATGTCGCTTTCGTCGGGGGCAGCATCGCTGAAATCGGCGGCCATAATATTCTGGAACCGGCCGCGCTGGGCAAACCGGTCGTGACCGGTCCCCACATGTCCAACTCCCGAGAGATCATGCGGCAAATGATCGAAATCGACGGCGCGATGGTGGTTCACAACGCGCAGGAACTCGAGGTGGCGGTTGGCCGCCTGTTTCGTGAACCGCAACTTCGTAACCGGATGGGCCAGGCCGGGCTTGGCCTGGTCGAGGGCGGCCGGGGTGCGGTTCGACGCACCCTGGAGCTGATTGAAAAAAGG
>JAHEFT010000005.1:49648-52171 GCA_024640025.1 Chromatiales bacterium | reverse complement strand
CCCGTTAACCAGAACTCCTGGTGGCCGGCCTGGAACGACTGGCTGGATCAGCAGATGAGCGGCACCGTAAAACCGCCGCGAATGGGAGCGCCCCGGAAGGGCTGTAAACCCATTGAAGATGCGCCCGGAAAATACGTATTCGGCTAGTGGCCGGTCATTCGGCAGATGCAGGGAGTTGAACCACCTGGAAAACGTTGGTGCCCTGCTCGAGGAAGCACTGAAAATTTCCGATCTGACTCGTCTCGAAGTGCACGCACCGCTCAGGCCTTGAGAACATCAATCAACAGGCCTGACACTTCTTGCCCCCTTTCCTTGCGCAGCACCTCGTCCCGGCAGGAAACCAGGGACAGGCCCACGGCGGATAGACATCGCTTGAGATAATCTTCATGGTGGCTGAAACGACCGTTCTGGTTCAGCTGGTAATCGCCGGCGCTATCCTGCAGGCGTTCCAATGTAAAAATGGCCAATCCGCCGGCTTTCAACGACCCTTCCATCGCCCGAAGCACCTCTTCCAGTTCCCCGAAATAGATCAGGGTATCGGCACAAATTAAAAGGTCGAAACTGGCAGTATGACCTTTCAGAAACTCTGTCAGCTCGGCGTGTTCCAACCTGTCATACAGGTTTCTCACCCTGGCCTTCTCGAGCATTTGGGATGACAGGTCTACACCGGTCAGATTGCGCGCAAAAGGTTTCAGGCTAGACGCCAGCAAACCGGTGCCGCAGCCGGCATCAAGAACATCCAGGCTTGCATCTGGCTCCCCAAGCCGGACGTGCACCCGCTCGGCAATCAGCCGCGGCGCACTGTATTCCAGATCGGTCAGATTACGGTCGAAGGTTTCTGCAAATTGGTCAAAAAAGACCGAAAGGAATTCATCGGGCGATCGTTTGATGGCGCCATCACCCTCAATTGCGGCCAACTGGTAGCTTGCCACCGGATTGCCCGGGTCGACGCTCAACCAATTCCTGTAAGCCATGGCGGTTTTTTCCATGCCTTTATGCGAACCGGGAGCCCGTATTTCCAACTCACTTATGCAGTGGCAAAGACCGCCATGCGCTTCGAACAGTCGAGGATCCAGGGCGATGGCCTTCTCGTAAGACTCAATGGCAAGCTCGTAATCGCCATTCTTTCTCAAGGCATTGGCCAGGCTGAGCCAGCAGTGTTTGTTTTCTGCTGCGAGAAGTGTAGCGGTACGTCCTGCATTTATGGCTTCTTTGTCACGTCCCAGGTAACTCAATGAATTGCAGAGATTGATATAGGCCCTTACGTCAGAAGGCTGCAACTCGATAACTTTGCTGAAGGCGCGAGCAGCATTCTCGAACTGCCCGGTTTTGTAGTAAATACCGCCAAGATTGGAATAAGCCACCCAGTGCTTCGGATAGATTTCAATGGCTTTTTGAATCAATCGGGCGCCTTTTCCATGCTGGCCCTGCTGGTGGAGCACGACGCCCAGGTAGTGCAGAGCGTTCACCTCCCTGGGATTCTTCTTCAGAATGCGTTCAAACCCCGCCCGCGCCTGGGCCAGCTTGCCCGCCTCATGCAACTTCATTGCTTTTTGAAGAGGTGTAGCCATGATGTCTGGTTTTCGTATGAAAGAGGTAATTATAGCGTCGAATATCAGTGGCGGGCACACTGGGACTATAGGGCTAAGGGCGTAGTCTCAGATTTTAACCGCCTGCGATGGCACCGATAATCAGGAAGGGTTCAGCACCCGATGCAACCAGCCCAGGCAGGGGTGCGTCGGCCGGTTCGTGAGTGACGTCTTCCCGGCAGGCAAAAAAGCGCACCCTGGCCCGAAGTTTACGGCTCACGTGATCGCGCAGTGTTCCGCACAACATGGGATAGTTGGCCTCGAGCGCGTCCAGTACCGAGTTCAGAGTTACAGGGCCGTCAACGGCGAGCACCACTTCGCCGTCCACCCCGGACAGTGTTCGCAGGTGCTGCGGAAGAACGACGCGAATCCTGCTGGGTGCAGTCATGGCAATGTCTGTGTTTCAACCGACAGAACAGCGGGCAGATCACGTACGATGGGCACCCAGTGGTCGCCGTTGTCGGAAGAGGCATACACTTGTCCGCCGGTGGTGCCGAAGTAAATACCGCATGGGTCGAATTCATCCACCGCCATCGCATCACGCAACACATTGACATAGCAGTGTTCCTGCGGCAGGCCGTTGGTCAGCGCCTCCCATTCGTTTCCGCCTGAACGGCTGCGGTACACGCGCAGCTTACCTTCCGGCGGGTAGTGTTCAGCATCGCTTTTGATCGGGACCACGTAAATGGTTTCCGGTTCATGAGAATGTACGGCAATTGGAAATCCAAAATCGCTGGGCAGGTTGCCACTGACTTCAAACCACGAATCGCCGCCGTCATTGCTGCGCATGACGTCCCAGCGCTTCTGCATAAACAGCACATCCGGATTTTTCGGGTGGATCGCGATGCGGTGTACACAGTGTCCAACCTCCGGCATTCGTCGGATCCAGAACTATCGTATGCAGGCACATGCCGCCGGCGCCTGGTTGCCAGCC
>JAHEFT010000005.1:0-49548 GCA_024640025.1 Chromatiales bacterium | reverse complement strand
CAGCACATCCGGATTTTTCGGGTGGATCGCGATGCGGTGTACACAGTGTCCAACCTCCGGCATTCGTCGGATCCAGAACTATCGTATGCAGGCACATGCCGCCGGCGCCTGGTTGCCAGCCTGGACCGGAATCGTGCCCGCGCAGACCGGCCAGTTCCTGCCAGGAAACCCCGCCGTTCGTTGACTTGAACAGTGCCGCATCCTCCACCCCGGCGAATACCGTTTCAGGGTCGGTCAACGAGGGCTCGAGATGCCAGACCCGGGCGAATTCCTGCCATGAATACTCTCCAAATAATCGATCAAATTCAGGTGCCTGCCAGCCATCTTAATTTCCCACGTATTTCGAGTACACTCCCCGTGCCACACTGGGTTCACGGGTTCCTTTTACGATAGCGCGGCCGTCTGCAAACAGCGTTAGCTCAAACTCCCGGCCGTTGTCAAAAAGCTTGGTACGGACCATGAATTCATTGACTTTCAGCGGACCGTGCCGGCCGAGATGCCGCGCGATCTCCTCCAGGTTGAGCTTTTCACCCAGCTGCCGGTGCGTGAGCTGGATCGTGTCGCTCCCACAAAGAGTGGTCGCCCTGGACCCTGCTTTGCCTTCCAGATACTCGAAGTTGCGGTGCTTGCAACACGGGCAATCGACCTTATTCCGGATACCGCTGACGTTCAATTGGGCCAGGGAGTTGGTCCAGAGATCGATGTTCAGCAGCGTAGGGGAAACCTGGTCCAGGTTGCCGGTCAGGATTTTCAATGCCTCGGTAACCTGGAAATTGGCGACGATGGAGACAGCCGGGCCGAGAACACCCGCGGTGTCGCAGGTTGGGCTCTCACCCGGAGGCGGCGCTTCTTCGAACAGGCAGCGCAGACACGGGGTCGCCCTGTTTCCGCCAGGAGCCGTTTCCCAGAAAGCGTCCCCATTGCGGGTATGCGGAAGAATCGTATAGGCCAGGCCAGTCGTGCCCACCGCTCCGCCATAAACGTACGGGATGCCGGACTTCACCGCGCAATCATTGACAAGGTAACGGGTCTCGAAGTTATCGAGCCCGTCAATCAGAATATCCGCGCCCGCTGTAAATCGCCCGATGTTCTGAAAGTTGATGTCATCGATGATGGCGGTGACTTTGATCTGTGAATTGATCCGTGCAATCTTGCGCTTCGCCGCCTCTGCCTTGGGAATAGCATCGGCGACATCCTCTTCGTCAAACAGAACCTGTCTCTGCAGATTGGTCAGCTCGATGAAATCCCGGTCAATGATGACCAGGTGCCCGACTCCCGCGCGCGCCAGCATGTTGGCGGATACCGTTCCCAGGGCGCCGCACCCCAGGATCAGTGCAGTTGAACCGAGGAGTTTACGCTGCCCACCCTCGCCAAAACCCGGCAGCAGCATTTGCCGGTGGTACCGTGCGAGGTCCGGCAGCCCGGCCACTAAATTGTCAATGCCCAGATGCCGAATATGGCGGCCAGGGGTAATACAGCGATGATCGTGGATTTCACCATTGAGGATTTGGTCCAGCGGGCGTAGCCGATACTGGTCAGGAAGACGGTCCAGAAATTTAACAGCCCCAGGGAACTGGCCCAGCGGAACCAGGGCTCGCCCGGTGCCACATGCAGCAGCAAAGAGTTGATCGAAAATACCTGTAAGCCCTCTGCTGCAACCTGGTTCGAGTCCGAAAGAAAAATGACCATGAAGCCTGCCAGCGTGCCGATGACGCTGACAAAATTAGTCCATACAGTGAATGAAAACCACTGGCCAAACCGGATGTCTGATCCGGAGGTCAGCTTGTTGGCGAGCAGGAGATATGTGGCCATGATCAGGTAAATGAGGAAGCTCATTACCACGATGGCGGCGATGGTCGTCCACATGCTGATGGCGGGTTGCATGAATTGCCGAACCGCCTGCGCACTTTCAGCCCGGTTTTCAGCGGGAATCTGACGGATGGTTTCTTCGATAAGCCAGGGGAAATCCACCCAGTTGTAATAGTAGGCATACAGGCCACAGGCCAGCAAAATGTTTATCAGCAAAGGCCACCAAAGCCATGATGTATGCGATTTTATTTCATCGAACGCCTCGCCGGGTGCGGCAAAAATATCGGCCAGTGCATTGAAAACGGAATAAGAATTTTCAGCCATATCTATTCTCCCTGGTTGATCGAGAAATGAGCATGTGTCTCATATGACGGTTAATGGAATATTTTATCCCTTATCCCGTCAGGGCGCGGGGTTGAGCGGAAATGTTGCGTCGACAACGGTTTTGGCTTCCCGCCTGATATCAGGCCAGGCCAAAAGTCCTCGTCCAAAGCTGTTCCAGTTGGATTGCCAGAACTCTACCAGGTCATCGCTCCCCGGCGGCAAAGGGAAGTCTCCGGTTTTTGCAAGGATGGGCGGGTCGGACGAAGCCGCCTGAAATTTCTGAATCGATTTCTGTAGAAAGGTTACCCAGGATTGCGGAGCTCCCTTACTTGCCTCAAGAACGGATTGAAGTTTTACGATGTAGGACAATTTGTATTCGAGCCAGGTTTCTGAGTTCAGGTTTCTGATGAACTTTTTAGGGCTGTTTGCCAGGTCCCGCATCAGGGTTGCCAGGTATTCAAGACGAAGACCAGGGTCTTCAGCCTCGCAGGACTGCATTTTGGCGATGATCTGTGAGGTGATATCGCCAGGGAAAGTTGCAACCCCGACTGACTCATTATCAATAGTCGAAGGTTGCCGGGGTGGAATCGGCAGATGGGGAATTGCCCAGGCGTAGTTCAGGCAGACACTGTTCGGGAACAGGTAGTGCAGGGTGTTCCCGAAAATTTTATCCTGGCCGCGTTCAATGGGAACATACGGCGGCAGAAGGTCCCGATTGTCAATGCCCGTGACCTGGGACATGTTGGCTTTGGGCGTGAAAGTCGGGCGTTCCATGCCTAACCAGCAGTTGCGGCGACCCAGCGCAGACTCTATCCGGGCCGGGTCCTCCAGCAGGCGCCGGAGTGATTTGGAGGGGACGGTCGCTACCCACCTATCGGAGGCCGTGCCCGGGTCACCGAGTGTTCCACATTCAGTGATCAGTATTTTTGAATGTTGATCGATCCTTTGCACAAAACTGGCATCCGCGGATCTTAATGCATTCTGATCCAGCGTTTTCGAACCCAGCACGTTCAGAGCCCCGGGGACTGATAGTCCAAGGCAGCGCATATGACGCCGAACCGGGTCAGGGTCGTCGCAGGGCTGCGGAAATTCTGCCTGGTCCTGTAGCTTGAAAAAATGAGCCTGTCTTCGATGTGTCGAGAATTCAAGTCCGGTCTCGCTAAAAGGCGAATCATGGGCCCTGCAAAGAGCATCGTCATCAAAAACGACGACTGGGCTTCCGATAGACAGGAGGAGGCTGTAATTTCGGGCGACTCCGGCGGAATAATGGTTCTTCCATTGCTCCCGGCCAATGAGAAAGCGAATTTCATTTTCGTGTTGGGGCAGTCTCCTTATCAGATTCTGCTCCAAATCTCTTGCTGCACTTGCTCCAAAGTAAATAATTTCGGTTACTGACTGCTTATTGCACTCCAGCGTGTTGGTCCGGTTTAACGACGCGTTGCCCGGATCCCGGGAATCATCAACGACAAAAACGCGCTTCACCTGTGATAAGTCGCAAACAGCCAGCAAAGATTCCAGCAGGCGTTTCAACGCCTTCGGACGGTCGCAGGTGATGATGACAACAATAGGAAGCGCCGCAAGGGGAGCACTGTCATGGTCAGGATTCAACCTGGCGCAGATTTCCCCTGCGGAAACGGTCAGCCCCCCCTGGTGAACAGCCCGCACAACATCGGCAATCGCATTTCGCTTGTTATTGCTCTGGTCGCCACCCTCCATCAGGACCGACACATGCTCGTCCAGCGTTTTGAATGTATCGCAGCGATCCATCGCACTCATGACTTCCGCCGTGAGGACCATTTCCCGGCTGTTTTGTGGATTCCGCACCAGTACCGTGTGGTCCGGGAGTGAGAATTTAGTAACGGGGGCCAGGGCAAAAAGCTCCGGCTGCTGCGTACCGCCCAGGGACTGGGTTGCCTGTATGTCGTATGTGAAAGAAGTCGTTGAAGTCATGATCCAACCATCATAGCAATCCGGGTCAAACGTCGATACAGTTGTCAGCCGGGTGATCCGGAAAGCCGCATCTCTTTCTTTATGGTCTGGCCGGCCGGCAGGATGCCTCTTTTGTGATTTGGCCGGTCAGTTGTCGCAAGCCAGCCCGGCGAGCGCTGTGAGCCGTTCGAGATCGATATTGTCCGCGCCGAATTCCGCGACTGTGCTGTTATAACTCATTTCTCCGGCATTGCAGGACAAATCAAACCGCATTTCTCCCCAGGGAATCAATTCAAGATCGTCCGGATTGAAATCAGGTCCAAAAGCCGGCCCCCGTGTCCGGAAGGCTTCGGGAATCACCAACTCGCCGTTTTCAATGACACCCACACCGAATACCCAGGCCTGGTTGCCGTTCTGATCGTAGGTATACCAGTAGGCCAGCACGTCGCCATTGAGCAGCACTTCGATCACGAAGCCGTGCCCGTCCTGCGAGGGGTTGTACCAGGATCCACTTTCAGAGGCCTCGGGGGTAGGCGGCGGGCCAAGGAAGTCCCCGCAATTGGCGCCCATGACCCGGGACAGCCGCTCCAGTTTGAAGCGGCCCTTGCGGCCGGGCAGTTGATAAACCATGGTGCCGGTAGAGCAGGATTCATACAGGAAGGTTGCCGAACCGACAACGGTTTTTACCACGGTATCGGGGTCGAACCCGGGCCCGAATCCGCCACCGGATGTCTGGATGATTTGCGGAAACAGCAGGCGGTTGCCCCGAACTTCACCATTGGCCACGTACCAGGCCTGTTCACCGGTTTCATCGAAGGTGAACCAATACATGACAGCCCGGTTACCAGCCAGTATTTCGATCAGGAAACCCTCTCCTTCGTGGTCGGGGTCGTACCACGCGGCCGAGCTTCCGGGTTCGACCACGAACGGGGCGAGCTGGGTGTTCGGGCTTAGTGTGAACTGGATCGTTTGGTCTGTTCCGCCGTTATCGTTTGCAAGACCGCTGTCATCTTCATATCCCGCCCAACCGCCGGCTGCCCATGAAATCGTTGTTGAAGGATCGCTATCCAGCGACTGCCCGGTCATATTGGTAGTGCTGTTGTGCAGGGTAACCGGTCTATCTGCCGTTACCAGGCCGAGGTTTGTTTCATCCCGGGGGAAGCTGAATTCCACGGCCAGAGTGTCGTCCCGGTAACGGAAGTAACCACCCGGAGCATCGCCCGGTACATTGACCCAACGGGGATCGTCCTGGCTGCTCGTCAAAGAGCTGTCGCCGACAAAAGCGCCAGCGAAAAAATCAAGCGTCGAGGAAGGTTGCCCCGGGAAGCGGGTAACTTCACCCCCTTCACGCCAGCGCATCGGCCGGTCATAGGCGACCCAGAACGTGTAATCCCTGCCCAGTTCAAGAGGCTGGACCTGGTTAACGTACAGTTCCCGGTGGTCCTCTCCCGCCGGATCCCATTCCGCTTCGAATACGACGGCCTGGGTAGCGCTATCCACAAACCGGACGGCGGCAATGGAGGGTGGCCCGGCCTGCTGGTAATAGGCCGCAGCAAAACTGCGAGCCAGTTCTTCCCGTACCCGGCGAATTTGGGATTCCGGGAGAATGAAACCATCATGGCAATTGCGGGCCAGGCCGCCATAATCTGCACCGCATCCCGGAGGGTTGTCCGGAAATCCCGGCTGACCCTGGCTGGGCTCCACTTCAACGCCCCAGGCGGGGATGCCAAGGCTGGTCGTGAAATACTCGTTGGTCATTCCGAAGCCCTGGTCAATACCCACGTAGGGGCTGGTGTTGAACAGGTATAGCGATCCATCGGGCAGGGCCGCATTGTGATCAGCCATGGTGTGGAGCAAATCGATGGTGTTTCTGGACAGGCGCTGGTTGGACGTGCGGTGGAAATAGAACACCTGGGAAAAGGAATGCACGTCCGTAAAAGCACGAAGCTGGCTGGCCGGCCCGAGTTCAGAAGCCGCGACCAGGGCCTTCGCCTCGGGCTCGGAATGCGGAGCCGCACCGTGATAGACCAGTGAACGGCTGTCAGGTGACGAACGGTTCAGGTTGGTACTCCAGAGAGGCGGGTTATTACGGTTCAGGTCTATGCCGAACAGATGATCGTCGAAAGTCGTCAGGATTTCATCAACGCCGGGCATATTTTTCCGTCGCATGCGACCGTCGCGCGGTGAGGGTTGCGGATCATTTTCGGGGTCAAAGGGATCCGAGCGCAGCCAGTTCTGGTCCGGGTAGCGCTGGGTCTGGACAAATCCATCCACGTTTTGCACCGGCAGAAGCACCATGTTGACGTTGTCCAGCAGAAAGTCATAAAAGTGATGATCGCCCTGCTTTTCGACGAACAGTTCCATAATCCCTGTGACGACCTCGGGTGTCTGCCACTCCCGGGCATGAATGCCGCCATTGGTCAGGGTTGCGGGCTCAAGCCGGCCATCCCGGCTGAGCAGGTCGCTGTCGCCGATTCGGTAAGCCCAGATTTCGCGGCCGTTATGGGTGGTTCCGACGACTTCGCCGTGGACGATTGAATTCGTCGACATCAAACCCTGGTGGCGTGCATGTAATCCGTTGTAGCTGCGAAAGCCGTCAAAAGGCAACGGAGTATCAACCGGCAGGGGCACGGGGTAGCCAAGACCCAGAACACCGTCCTGTTCTGTCCAGTATTCGATCGTAGCGTCGGCCTCTGCCTCTGTGACGCCAAACTCCGGTCTTTCAGACTCTTCCAGAAGCTGGTTTCCGCCGTCGCGCTTATCCTTGCCCTGCCGGGCCATTTCAGCGGCCAGCAGGGCTGTCGTAGCTGCCGGCGCCTGGTCAATCGTCGCCAGCATCAACTGGTCCAGGTCAGCCCCGGATAGTCGCCGACTGGCCTGCCGGCTGACCTCCACCAGTGCAGCGCCAGCCCCCTGGCTCAACACCCGGGACATGACGTTCAGATCACCTGTCTTCAGGGCTAATGCACCCATCAGTCCAGTGAGTTCGGGTTTGCTGGCAAGCAGCGGCATTCCGATTTCGAGTAAAGCCTTCACCGTTAACCTATCGACGTCATCAGCGGCATCCTCGATGCCGGCCCGGATGTTCGGGTCCTTGCTGGCAGCATAGAGGCTTACCAGTTGACGTGGGTCGCTGGCTGCAAGCTCTTTCGCATCAGATCGGGCCTGCTGTCGCGTCCATTGGTGAACCAGGCCCATCGCCGCAGCACGTATGGGAAACAGGGGCACGGCAACCGTGGGTAATTCTTCATGAGCGACCAGGACCTGGTTTTCATGGCTGATCAGGAAGTCCAGCACTTCGGAATCGATGGAAAACGGCGCCAGGGCTCGCAGCTTGTTGGTGAACTGCAGCAGGGTGGCTTCGCGGGCAGGTCCCGGCCAGTCCGTACGTGAGTCAATCTGCTGCAGCGCTTCGAGCGCGGCTGCCCCGGCCGGGTTTCTTACCAGTTCCAGGAGTTCTTCGGCTTCATGGCTGGTATCGAACCGTGCCGCAGCCTGCAAAGCCAGATCGCGGTCCCAGTTGGGCCCGGTCCAGGCGGTATTTTCCTCGCCCGAATCTGCAATTGCAGATGACGCTGGAATATTCACCAGCAGGAAGCAGCCGATAAGTGCAGAAATGAAGGTTGTGCTCAATTTCATCGCTGGCTCCTGGTCGCTGATGCGAAACTGAAACATCCACTATCACAGAGTACCCGAACCGTGCTTTCAAGCACAAACGGCGTTCATGTTGCATTCACGTAAGCATCGTTATAGTGACCATGAAGCAAACCCGTTAAAGGCTATTGCCGGTTATTGAGGTTTGCGGGATTTACTGCATGGGAGCTGGATATGAACATTCGACTGGTAACATTGAGAGGTTTTTTTGCTCTGCTGCTTGCCGTTGCCATTCCAGGCCAGGCGCAGGAAAGTGGTTGGCCCCGGACATTGCTCGTCAATGAAGGAAACATCACGGTTTATCCCCTGCAAGTGGAGGAGATGAACGGTGACCTGGTCCGTTTCCGCGCAGCGCTGGCCTACAGACCTTCTGACGACTCCGAACCCGTGTTTGGTGCGGGCTGGTTTGTTTCAAAAGTCGAGATAGACCGCACAAATGGTGTGGTTCATCCATTGAACCTGATGGTTTCCGAGACACGCTTTCCGAAGGGTACGGAAGATGTGAAGCAGGAACTGACCGCGGTGTTCGCTCAGCAATCACCCGGATGGGACCTGGACTTTCCCCTGTCTGAACTCGTGAGCTCTCTTGAAACGGCGGAACAGGAAGCCAAATCCGTTCAGAACCTGAATACCATGCCGCCTGCGATTATCTACAAGGATCGTCCGGCATTGCTGGTCAGCTTTGACGGTGAGCCGGTCTTGCGCGAGATTGAAAACAGTAAATACCAGGCGGTCGTCAATACTTCCTATCCGTTGATATTCGACGGCAAGGCGTTCTACCTTGCCGCGGCAGACGAGGTCTGGTACCGCGCCGATAGTGCCAAGGGCCCATACCGCTACGAAGCGCGGCCGCCGGCGGATATCGTTGCGATGGTCGATGCGTCCGGCGGGCAGGGGACTGAACAGGCTGCGGGGGACGAAGTCACCGCGGCGAACGCTCCGGAAATTGTCATCGCCACAACCCCAACCGAGCTGATCGTAACAGAAGGCCCGGCTGCATTCGTACCCCTGGTCGATGACCTGTTGGTGCTGAACAACACCACCGACGATGTGTTCATGCACATCAGTTCGCAGCAGTATTACATTGTGCTGGCCGGGCGCTGGTACCACTCCAGGTCGCTGGATGGCCCCTGGGTGTATAGCGCATCCGACGACCTGCCGGCGGCTTTTGCCGCCATCCCGGAAGGGTCCGACCAATCTGGTGCGCGGGTTCATGTTGCGGGTACCGAAGAGGCGCGAGAGGCGGTCATGGACGCCCAGATCCCCCAGACAGCAGTGGTCGAAAGAGGCCCGGTGGACCTGGATGTGGCTTACGATGGCGACCCGATTTTCGAGCAGGTTGAAGGTACCCCGGACCTGGAATATGCGAACAATACGGGCTCAACCGTGCTGAAGTCAGACCGTCAGTATTACCTGGTGGAAGACGGTGTCTGGTACGTCTCATCGAATCCAAACGGCCCATGGGAGGTGTCCGTTTACAGGCCTGACCAGGTCTCCTCCATTTCTCCACGCTCACCGGTTTACAACGTCAAATACGTGTATATCTATGACAGCACCCCGGATGTGGTCTACGTGGGCTATACACCTGGTTACACGGGAAATTACGTTTATTACAACACGGTCGTTTACGGAACGGGATGGTACTACCGGCCGTGGATATCTCCTTATTACTACTACCCGCGCTACAGCACCTGGGGATTCAATGTCAGTTACAACTCCTGGTATGGTTGGAATTTTGGACTTAGCTGGGGCTGGGGGCCGTTCTATGCCGGTTATTACTCCGGCGGCTTCTGGCACCACGGCCAGCCCTGGTACGGCCATCGATACAACCGTTGGGGACCACGTGGTTACCGGCCACGGCCGGCGCCGTACGGGCGTTATTCTCATGGCCGCGGTGGCTATGACCGGGGTGGCCATGGCGGGGGTGGCCATGGCGGGGGTGGGTATAGCCGTGACGACTATGATCGCCGGGCCAAAGGCCGGAGCAGGCTTGTCCGGGGGGAGGCAGGGAATACGGGCAGAGATGTCTATGTCCGCAACCAGAACCTGTACCGGGACGCAGCACAGCGCGCAAAAGTCTCTGATGTCAGCCACCTTGGGGGCCCTGGAAAGAGGCCGGACCGGGGAACTTATCAGGACACCACCCGGCCGGGCGGAGGCCGCCACGAAAGCGGTCGGGTCACTCCCACCGAATTGCGGGCCAAAGCCCAGGCTCGTGACTCCGAATACGGTGCGCGGAGAGACAGGATTATTGCGGATGATACCGCGAGCGGCCGGCGTAATACCCGGGCGATTCCGGATCAGAGAAATGTCGCCGTTCCGCGCACCCCGAGGGCCCCGCAGCGCGTGGTGAGCGAGAAACCCCCCGCGGCTTTCAGTGGCAGAACACCGCGAGTCAGCGACAGGCAACCTCGCTCTTCAGCGGGTAAGTTTTCGCAGCCGGTCACAAGAGAACCCGTCGCATCGCCCGGAAAGACGCAGCAGCCCGTCGCCAGTCTGCCCGGACCGTCACTCGGTAAGACGAAGCAACCCGTCAACAGGCAACCCGGTGTTTCACCAGGGAAGAAGACACAACCTGTGTTTAAGCATCCTGGCGCATCTTTGCGAAACACGCCGAAACCGCAAGCCGTGCCGGACACCGCCGGGGGCGGTAACCGTCAGCAGCCCGCTTCAGCCAGGAATCAGCAGCAACCCGCACTGGCCAGGGCCGGGCAAAGGAGCGCACCCGTCCGCAATGTGCGGGGGAGTGCCCCGGTGAATTCCAGCAACCGGGAGAACGGTTCGAGAAATACGGGGCGCAAGAACAGCGGAAAGATCAACCGGCGCGACCGCCAATAGGTAAAGTAGCAGTATAATCACAGATCGGTCCACTCGAGGTCGTCCTGCTATGAAAACCGGCTGCCTGGAAGTTTTGAACCGGCCGTTAAAATTGCCGTGTGGCCTGGTTCTCAAGAATCGGCTGGTCAAGGCCGCGATGACCGAAGGACTCGCGGGCCCGGACGGTTTGCCCAATGAAAAACATGCCCGGCTGTACCGGACCTGGGCCGAGGGTGGTATCGCGGTATCGATTACCGGCAATGTGATGATCGACGGCAGCCACCTCGAACGGCCGGGAAACGTCATTCTCGATCATCCGCCTGATGAGTCTGAACGTGCGGCGTTCAGAGCCTGGGCGGAGGCCGGCAGCGCCGAAGGGTGCCAGATGTGGATGCAACTTTCTCATTCGGGACGCCAGACACAGAAAAGAGTCAATCCTTATCCAAAGTCCGCCTCCGACGTCGCGTTGAGGCTGCCCGGCGGCCAGTTCGCGAAGCCTTCACCGTTGACGGGTGATGAAATCTCCGGGTTGATCGAGCGGTTCGCCGCCGCCGCGCTGGTTGCAAAGGAATGCGGGTTCAGCGGTGTCCAGATCCATGGCGCCCACGGTTACCTGATCTCCCAGTTTCTCAGTCCCCTGAGCAATCGCCGCACGGATGAGTGGGGCGGTTCGCTCGAAAACCGGGCCCGGCTTTTGCGTTCCGTGGTATCGGTGGTGCGGGCGAAAGTCGGCAGTGATTTTGCCATCTCAGTCAAACTCAACAGTTCAGACTTTCAAAAAGGCGGTTTCGGCCCGGAAGATGCGAACCAGGTGGTGGCCTGGCTCAGGGACGATGGCGTGGACCTGGTTGAACTATCCGGCGGAACGTACGAACAGCCGAAAATGCTCCAGTTGGAGGGAATTGAGCCTCAGGAAGAAATCAAGGTTCGCGCCAGCACCCGCGAAAGGGAATCCTATTTCCAGTCCTTTGCGGCAGATTTGAAGGAGACTGCCGCTGTTCCCCTGATGGTTACCGGGGGGTTTCGCACGGCTGCCGGCATGGCTGACGCCATCAGCGAGGATGGTATCAGCGCAATCGGTGTCGGCCGGCCTATGTGTGGTGATCCAAACTGCGTGAAGAAAATGCTCGCTGGTGGCCAGGACCTCCCGAGATTTGAAAATGCCCTGGGCAATCCCCGCGGCTTTTTCGGTATACACAGTCCTCTCAAACTGGTCAAGATTGTCTCCAGTTTCGCCGTGATGGCCTGGTATTACGACCAGATCGTCCTGATGGCCGAAGGCCGGGAAAACGATACGGACACGCATTCGTTCACTCGCTTCCTGGCGCTGCAAAACCGGGAAGCCCTCTGGATGAAGGCCAGGAAAAACTGGTTGGCAGCAGCCAGAAAATAATGTCCCACGAAAAATACCGGGAAACCCTGCCGGCAAGCTGGTTTTACGACCCGCTTCAGTTCCGCAGGGAACTAAAAGCCATTTGGGGCAGGGCGTGGCTTTGCATCGGCCGCGAGGAAGACTGGCCGGCGGCCGGAGATTTCCATCGCCTTCCTATCGGCGCAGAGCAAATCATCGTAACCCGTTCGGAAGATGACGTTTTGCACGCCTTCCACAACACTTGCCGACACCGCGGCTCGATACTCTGTGAGGCCGATTCGGGGACCTTCGCAAACCGGCGTATCGTCTGTCCGTATCATGCCTGGAGCTACTCCCTGTCGGGCGAGCTGAAACAGGCGCCCCGCGCCACGGAATCCGATGGCATACGACTGGAAGATTTCCCGCTGTACCGGGTGGCTCTTGAGACCTGGCGGGGGTTTGTTTTCATCAACCTGGACCCGGAACCCGCAATCTCCCTGGACCAGACTTTGGAGCCGGAAGCCGGTTACGTGGCAAGGTGGCCCCTGGAACAGTTACGCAGTGTCCGCCGGGAAAGCCACCGGCTGCGTTGCAACTGGAAAATCTTCTGGGAAAACTATCTGGAGTGCTACCACTGCCCCGGAGTTCATCCCGACTTGTGCCGCCTGGTGCCTGTCTACCGCACAGGGTACATGGATTACCAGGACGCCGGCCTTGAGCAGGATCCGCAGCGGCCGCATGCCATGTTGAGACCCGGCGCCGTGACCTGGTCGCAGGACGGCTTCACCGATTTACCCTGGTTCAAAGGCCTGGGAGAAAAAGAGCTGGAAGCAGGCATGACATTCGCGACATTCCGACCGACGATGTTCCTGGTGGCCCACGTGGACTATGTACGCACGGTGCGGGTCATGGCGGTTGGCCCGGAGGAGACCGAGCTGACCGTGGATTGGTACCTGCATCGGGACACCGGACCATTGCCTGCAGCGGAAATTGACCGCCTGGCGGCGTTCGCCGGCCAGGTAGTCAGCGAGGATGCACACGCCTGCGAGCTAAACCAGCAGGGCATCCGGTGCAGCCGGCACGAGCAGGGCGTGCTGCTCGAACCCGAGGACTGCGTTTTCGAATTCGAGCAATGGGTGCGTGAGCGGCTGGGCGAATGAGGCTGGCGGTAAACGGAAGATAATAGGAAAATAGGAAAATGATGAATTTCCGATACAGTCTGCCGGGCAGGATGACCAGCAACCACCTGTTGGCAAGCCTTTTTCTGGCCTGCTCTTTGCTCATTCCATTGCATTGCGTCCGTGCCTCGGACAGCTTGGAAAATGCCGGCAGCATCATTCGCACGCTGATACCGGCCGTGGCATATGGCACGACATTCTATCTCCATGATTCCGAGGGACGCTCCCAGTTTTATAAAGGTTTCTTCACCAAACCCTGCAAGGGCTTTGTCGTGACACCCATGGCAGACAATGGTTTCTATGGCATCGGCATCAGCAAGCAGTGGTAGTGCCGGGTAAATGAAAACCCTCACCCCCCGGCAAAACTTTGAACATGCGATGAAGCTCTATCACTCGGGGGATTCCCGGGCGGCCTCCGAACAGTGCCGCAAGGCCCTTGAAGCCACACCGGGCAATGTCGATCTGTTGACTCTGCACGGAGTCACCCTGCTGGACTGCAAACAGCCCCGCGAAGCGCTGGAACCTTTGCAGCAAGCGGTGGCCCTGGCGCCGAATTTTGCCCGGGCAAGGGAGAATTATGGCCAGGCGTTGCTGTCGACCGGCCGAATCGACGAGGCCGTGGAACAGTTGCAGCAAGCGGCCCGAATCGAGCCCCAATCGGTCCCGGTGCGGATGAAGCTGGCACAAGCGCTGGCGTTGGCCGGAAAAGGGGAGGACGCCGATACGATTTACGAGGAAGCTTTTATCCTTGCCCCGGAACGCCGAATGCTTGCCGAAGCCGGAGAGCACCTGCGCGAAGGCCGGCTGCGCGAGTGCGAGCAGGTCTGTCGTGAACTGCTCAAGAACAATTCGAATGACGTCAATGCGCTGCGTTTGCTGGCCAGGGTGGCAGGTGAAGCAGAGCGCTGGGGCCAGGCCGGGCGCCTGCTGGTTCGAGCGTTGAAGCAGGCGCCGGATTTTGATGATGCACGTCTCGATCTCGCCCGCGTATACAAGCAGCAGGATCGCCTTGAAGACGCGGTAGCCTGCACGTCGGAGGCAACCGAGCGCAATCCGCGCAGCGCCAGCGCCGTGTACCTGCACGCCAGTATGCTGGCGATTTCTGCCCGCCATGAAGAAGCGCTCGCCGCTTACCGGCGCACCATTGAACTGCGCGCCCAACACACGGGCGCCTGGGTCGGCATGGGCCACCTGCTCAAAACCCTGGGCCGGCAGGAAGAAGGCATCGCGGCTTATCGCACGGCGATTGAACAACAACCTGATTTTGGTGAGGTTTACTGGAGCCTGGCTAACCTGAAGACGTTCCGGTTCAGTGAATCGGAAATCACAGAAATCGAAAAGCGCCTCGCCGGCGAATCGCTCAGCGAGGACGAGCGGGTTCATTTCCTCTTCACCCTGGGCAAAGTGCGCGAAGACCAGGAGCGCTACCCGGAAGCATTCGCCTGTTATGCCGAAGCCTGCGAACTCCAGCGCACCAACGTCTTTTATGATCCGGTGGATACCACGGTTCTGCATGAACGGATTCGCAAGGTGTTTACTCCTGAACTGTTTTCGAGCCACGAATCTGCTGGCCGGGTCGAACCGACACCGATCTTTATCGTCGGGTTGCCGCGCTCAGGTTCCACGCTGATCGAGCAGATTCTGGCCAGCCACAGCCAGGTCGAGGGCACGGCCGAACTGCCGGACGTGGGTCGCGTCATCACTGGTCTGAGGGGACGCACCCCCGGCGTGGCTTACCCGGAAATCGTGCAGAATCTCGACACTGAAGAATTACTCAAACTCGGCGAAGGTTACCTGGAGCGGACAAAACGCCACCGCAGCGGGCTGCCGTATTTCACCGACAAGATGCCGAATAACTTTTCCAGCATCGGGCTAATCCACCTGATGCTGCCAGGCGCAATCATCATCGATGCCCGGCGTCATCCGCTGGACAGTTGTTTCGGTAGCTTCAAGCAGCATTTCGCCCAGGGTCAGACCTTCAGTTACGACCTGTTCGAAATCGGGGAGTTTTACCGGGAGTACCGTATGATGATGCGCCACTGGCAACAGGTTTTGCCGGGCCGGGTGCTGGAGGTCGGTTACGAGGACATGGTGCGTGACCAGGAGGCGCAGACGAGGCGCCTGCTGGAGCATTGCGGATTGCCATGGGAGGATTCATGCCTGCGGTTCTACGAAACCGAACGCCCGGTGCGCACGGCGAGTTCAGAGCAGGTGCGCCGGCCGATCTACGATTCTTCCATCAACCACTGGCGCCATTTCCGCGAGGAACTGGCGCCCTTGATCGAGGTGCTGGGCGACGAACTGGCAGGCTGGGACGAATAGCCCCGGCCCGGCCAGGATGAGCGGCCGCTACTTGAAATAGCGCCTCACGTGAACCCCGATGGTCCGCGGCTGAATGACGACCACGTTGTCGCGCCCCCAGAACAGGTCTGCATTGGTGTCATGGTAGGTCACGCCCCGCTTGTCGAACATGTTGTCCAGGTAGGCGAGGATCTCCCAGTCGGCGTTGCTGATGCCGGTGCGCAGATCCCAGGTGTTGTAATGGGGCTGCTTCACGCGGGCGCCGTAACCGGTGCCGGAGGTGTCGGCGTCGAGCATGCGGTTATAGGAATCACCGGTGTAACTGGTCTGCAGGCGCACATAGGCCTGGGATCCGTCCAGCAGATCGGTGTTCCAGTTGTACTCGGCGAACGCCGAGAAATTCAGGTCTGCGGTCAGCGGCAGGCGTGTCCCACCGGGCAGGTCGAGGGCGATGTCTTCCGGGTCGCGGTCGTCAAAAACCGTGATGTCATCCTTGATCTTGGCATTGAACAGGTAGGTGCTGACCAAGCCCAGCTGAATGTGTTCGGAAGCCTGGTAAAAAATTTCCAGGTCGAAACCGTCGATGACCGCGTCGCCGAGGTTGGCGATGACCGTTTGGTAGGGTTCGCCATAGCTGTAGCTGGGGTCTGTCAGCTCGAGTTGCATGTCTTTCCAGACCTGGTGATAGCCGATCAGGTTGAACTGTAATTGCCCGTTCATCCACTGGGACTTCAGTCCAGCCTCGTAGTTGTTCAGCAGGTCGGGGCCGTATTCAACCGGAAGGGTCGGGTTGCCCCGCGCACGGTTGATGCCGCCGGTGCGGAAACCCTCGGAATAGAGGGCATACAACATCTTGTCTTGTTCGAAGAAGTACTGGAAGCCGAGCTTGGGCAGAACTCCGCTGTCGCTGCCGGACGGTGTACTGATGTCCGGCGGCGCGGTTCCGGGTACGCTCAACGTGTAGGTCCGGTCGATTTTCACATCGTACCAACGCGCGCCGAGCAGCATCTTCCACTTGTCGTTCAGATCGACGGTGGCTTCGCCGAATACGGCCCAATCGGTGCGCTTGTTGCGCTCATCAGAAGACCAGCGGACGTCGGTCGGCTCGAGTGGTCCATAAAAAAAGTCCGAATTGTATGCTGCCCAGGATTGGGTTTGCGTGTAGTCGTCGATATGGGTGCCGAATGCCCAGTGCTGCTTGGCCTGCTGGTAGAAAACGCCCGCCGTCCAGAACCAGCGCCCCGTGTTGCCGGTCAGGCGGGTCTCGTGGGTCCAGCGCGTGTCCCGCTGGTCATTCCGCCAGAACCCGGTGGGATCGCCATCATTAACGTCATAACCCACGCCGTTCAGCGCGCAGGCGGTCGAGAAATCGTAGATGTTGTAATAGGCGTACGCGGGATTAGCACCACAGGTGCCACGCCCGTAATAACCGAGAACGGAATGGTAGTAAGCGATCCCGCTGGAGCCGTCGAACTGGTAAGCCGTGTCGCGCTCGAAATAGGATGTGGACGAGGTGAGAAGCGCGAAATCGAGGTCGCCGTCGATGGTCAGCTGGAAGTTACTCCAGTTGTCGTCCCAGAGTTCCTCATGGAACTTGATGGTTTTCAGGTCGCCGGTGTTCGGGTCATAGTCGTTGTAGCCGTTGACCGTCGAATCACTGTAGTTGTAGATACCGGTGACTGCCCAGTCGTCGTTGACCTCCCACTTGACCGCTGCGCGCAGGCCTTTCCAGTCCGTGCTGTTGTAGTTGTCCTTGACCAGCGACTGGTTGGTCTTCGAACCCTGGGTGTACTCGTCCGTATCATAGTCGTACCGACCCGGCGAGTAGCCGAAGACGTTGTCAATGTAACCGGCATCCTTGCCGCCGTATGCGACCAGGCGCAAGGCCAGCTTGTCTTCGACCAACGGCATATTGAGCATCGCATCGGCTTCCCAACCGGTGCCGCCCTTGCGCATGTTGTGCAAACCGCCGCCGACGTTGGCGGCAAACTGGCTGGTATCCGGCTTGTTGACGATGTACCGAATCGTACCCGACTGGGAACTGGCGCCATAAAGCGTGCCCTGCGGCCCGGCCAGGGTTTCGATGCGGGCGAGGTCATAGGGACGGATTTCCGGAGATTGCGCCCCCGTGGTCAGCGGTTGCTCATCGAGGTATATCGCGGCGGATGAGTCCGCGATAAACGGACGGACGGAGTCGGCCAGCCCGCGGAAAATGATCTTCTGAAGGCCGGCTGAAGAGCCCACGACCGTCATGGACGGGACGAATTTGGCGACGTCCTTCAGGTTCTTGATGCCGACCTTGTCGATATCGCTCTGGCTGAAGGCCTGTATAGATTGCGGGATGTCCTGGATGTTTTCTTCGCGTTTACGCGCCGAGACGATCACCTCTTCAAGACGGCTTTCATCGGCCTCACTTTCTTCCTGTGCGAAAACGACACCGGTCCAGCCCGGAGTAAGTGCAGCAGCAATGGCGCTGACGATGGTGCGTTGCTTCCACTCTCGGGGGGAATTACTGGCTTGATCGCGGGACATTGGTGTCTCCAATAAGTGCATCCGGGATGCAGGTTTTGTTAAAAAATTGCTAACTTCGCGAGCATATATCCGTGATTCAGAAATGTCTATAAAAGTTATTGCTCCCGGCAAAAAAAATAGTGGTCACTGATAATCCCGCGGAATCGTCTCCATCCAGGTTTTTTCACGCAGCAATTCACCGTTTTCGCTCAGCCGTCGCACGTACTCGTAGTAAAAGTTATTCCGGTCGCTGCGCAGCTGTGTATCGCCTTCCCAGAGCAATTCGCGGCCCTCGAGCACCACGCGAAAGCTGTGCTTGCCGGTTTGCGTCGTGTTTTCCGGATGCGCGTCAGAGGTCCGGTACTCGATGAGTTCCTTGTAGTACTCGGTGCCCCAGGGCAGGTTCTGTCCGTATTCGGTGTTGGCGCGGATGGTTGTTTCCGCCGTTTGCGGGTTACGCGACACTTCTGAGATCTCGCCATAGCCTGAACTGGTTCCGGCAATATCGAAATGTGAAAAGCCGGGGGCTTCGGGATTGACCGCCGGCGGTTCGAAAGATGGCGACGGGCGTTTTTCGTAGGGGACGACCGGCAGGTCGATATGTGAACCTGTCTCGCCGCCGAGGAATAGAGAAGTGGTCACCGGGTAGGCGGTCGGCCAGTACATCGGCCACTGCGCATTGCTGATCGAAACCCGAATGCGATGACCGGCTGGAAACACCCAGGAAGTGAAATGCAGCTCCGGTTTAATTTCAAATGTTTCGCCGGGCGTGATGTCGGACGGCTCGCGTGCGGATTCGCGGTGCGTTCCGTTGAAGCCGGCGCCGGTGACCAAAGTCACTGATCCGTCCGGCGCGACATCGGACACCCTTACGAACCAGTCCGCGCGTGGCGCGTCAGCTGCAACCCGAAGATGAGCCAGCGGCCGGCCCAGTATTTCCAGGTCGCTTTCAAGCACCTCGCTGTCGTAGACCAGGCTGTAGGCATCGGTCGGCCGCTGATCATGCGCCACTTCACCCCACCAGCTGTTGGGTCCACCCGCTTCCATGCCCGCCGTTGGTACATTGCGCAATAGGTGCTCCACCGGCTGCACCGGCTCGTCGTGCAGTTGGTGATTCCTACCCAGGTACAGGCTCTGCTGGTGAATTCGCGCGATGGGCCAGCCGTCTTCCCAGCGCCATTCGCCCGCCACTTCCGCCAGGTAAGGCCCTGGCGGATGCCAGTTTCGCACGAATACGGCAAAGTCCGGTTCCTCCAGGATGCCGGTGTCGCGGCCCTTCAGCCATTGGTCGAACCAACGCACCGCCTCGCGGCGCCACTCGATCCCGGGTTCCGGGTAGGGGTCGTCCGGAGTGGTGTGAATCCAAGGACCGATAATGGCTTTCACCGGAGCATCCAGGTGCTCGAGCATGCGCGGCAGGCTGTTGCGGTAGCCGTCGTACCAGCCGCCGATATGGAAGCTCGGAATCCTGAGCAGTTCATAGCGGTCCTTCAGTGATACACGGTCCCAGTAGGGTCCGTCGCGCTGGTGGCGTTTATTGGCCAGCGTATAGGGCGGCTGGTCGAACCTGTCACGAAAATAGGCTTCGTCGATAACATAGTCCGGTGCGCCGGGACGCGAATTGTCCACATCCATCATCATTTCGTAGGAATCCAGGTGAAGGATGCCGTCGATAAAGTACGAGTCCTCGGCGTACAGGTACTCGGTGGAATCGATCGCCAGGATCGTCTTCAGCGCCGGGGGCTGGCGCATCGCCATCTGGATGGCGATGAAACCGCTGTAGGAGATTCCGAACATGGCGACATTGCCATTCGACCAGGGTTGTTTTGACAGCCAGTCGATCAGCACTTCGCCATCCGCCAGGGCCTGGTCCGAGTAGGCATGAGGGCCGAGGACGCCCTCGCTGTTGCCGCTTCCGCGTTCATCGGCGGCCACCACGATGTAACCGCGTTGTACGAAGTAGGAGTATGTAGGAAACCGGCTTCCGCGGTATGTCGTGACACGGTAAGGGTGGTATTCGAGCAGAACCGGGAAGCGTTCGTCTTTTGCTCCACCCGCAGGCACATACATTTCCACCGCCATGGTGACGCCGTCCGGCATGGTGACCCGGGCCTGGCGAACCTCAATTTCGTAGAGAGGGGGAGAAGGTTCCTGCGCTTCGGCCGCTATCAGCGATGTCGCTTGACCTGAGATGAGCGCCAGGAACAGAATCGAAATCCAGGGCCGGGCGGTCAGCCAATAGAAAAATATCCGGTAGTAAAATGGTCGTTGAGCAGCCACAATTTCCCTCGTTGGTTTGTTCAAAGCACATCAAGCCGTCGCTCACACAAGAGAGCAGAAAACATGTCACCTGCTGAATCGTAGTCCCTTATGGTCCGTTATGAAACGGTAACTTATTTGGCACGGCCATTTTTCCGTCATGGTTTGGCTCTGCTGTACCTGATTGCATGCCTTACTGCATGCGCACCGGCTGATCCACCGCCGCCTCCGCCGGGTAATGAAAATGCGATTGAGTTGCGTGTCATGTCGTTCAATATTGAATGGGGCGGTGCAAAAATCAGTTTTGAAAATGTCGTTGAAGCCATTCGGAGGTCAGGAGCGGACATCGTCGGAATCCAGGAGGCCGAAGGCAATCTGCAACGGCTTGCCGGCGAACTTGGCTGGAATTTTGACTTGCATAACTACGTGATCTCCCGCTATCCGCTGATTGCTCCCGCGGGTTCCGATGGGCGGTATGTTTATGCCGAGGTTGAGCCGGGCAGGATCGTTGCAATAGCCAATGTGCATTTGCCTTCAGACCCCTACGGTCCCGACGCGGTGCGTGACGGCGCAACCCCTGCTGAAGTTGTCGCCCTTGAGAAAGCCGTTCGCCTGCCTGCGATCGAAGTGTATATCGAGCCATTGCGACAGCTTGTTGCAGATGGAATTCCGGTCTTCATCACCGGAGATTTCAACGCGCCCGCGCATTCGGATTGGACCAAAACTACTGCCGGTACCCGAAAATTTCTGGACTACGCACTCGAATGGCCAGTCAGCAAAGCCTTGGAGGCGGCCGGTTTCAGCGATTCCTGGCGGGCGGTTTATTCGGATCCGGTGCGCAACCCGGGCCTGACCTGGTGGGCGGCGCGGCCGCCGCTGGCGGAGTATGTATTCGGTGAGAACGACGCCCAGGACCGCATCGACTTCATCTGGTTTTCAGGGCAGGTGCAGGCGCTGAGCAGTGAACTGGCCGGTGAAAGCGGAGGGCCTGAAGTCTCGATTGGCCTCACTCCCTGGCCCAGTGATCATCGCGCCGTCATTTCCGGGTTTCTGGCCACGCCGGCGGAATTGCCGGAATTTGTGACCAGCGGGAAGCGCGTGTACCAGGGTGACTCCGTGATCGATATCCATGCCAACAGCAGCGCAGAAAGGATGCTTGCCGTCATCGATGTTGAAAGCGGGGAAATCATCACCGAACGGCGGGTAACTTCCGGAAGGTCAGACTGGTTGTTGCCTGTTTCTTCGGTGGCTCCGGGCCATTACCAGGTTCGAACACAGGAGACACAGCCCTCCGGCCCGAAGCAACAGGATAGTGGTCCTGCATGGGATTTCTGGGTGCTGGCGACGGATGCCGAGCCGGTGGTCGAAGTCAGCGGCACTTCATTCGAACCGGGCGAAACCATTGAAGTCCGGTGGCGCAACGCGCCGGGCAACCGCAACGATTACCTGGCGGCATATCCATCAGGTGTTGTGACCAATTACGACAACGGACTCGCCTGGGCTTACACCGGAGCGTTACCCGGGGGTGTGATACGTCTCGATGAATCAACAGCCGCCTGGGGTTGGCCGCTGGCGCCGGGCGACTATGTCATCCGCCTGGTCAAGGATGATGGCTTCGAGGTGCTGGACGAGTCAGCGCCGTTCACCGTCAGGTAGCGCTGCTTTACTCTGCACTGACGGATTCGGCGCTCTTTTCCGGTTCGGCCCGGCTTGCCAGGACGAAATTCGTGATGGTCTCCGCGATGGGGATATTGTTTTGGGGCGCCATGATGTCGCCGGCAAGGATATGATTGCTCTCATCGGCGGAACCCGGAATCGCGATCAGTTGTTTACGCGGGCTGTCCAGCAGTTCGAATCCGCGGACGATCCAATCAACATCGACAACTGTATCCGCCGGCGAGTAAATCATCAGTACCGACTGTTCGAGTTGCATCGGTAATCTTCCACGGACATATTTAACCAGGCGCATCATTTCGATCACGGCCGCCATGGGGTAGGTTGTTGACCAGTAGCGGCCTTGCAGCTCGTTTTGCGCGGTCCAGCTGCGTGTTTCACCGGCGACCAGGTATGCCAGTTGGGGCCCGCCGGGCCAGGTCAGGTACTCGGCGTTCTTATCCCTGGTCGCGAAATTCGGTGAGAACAGGACAATGGTGCTGACTGCTTCGAAACTGGGATGGCCGGCCATGGCGAGGGCCAGGGTCGCCCCGGTCGAGGTGCCCATCATAATGATTTTTTCGCCGATCCTTGCGCCGATCGTCAGTGCTTCAGCCGCGTCTTCAAGCCAGTCTTCAGCAGTCATGCTTTCCAACGGACGTTGCAGGTGGCCGTGGCCCGTTAACCGGGTCTCAAACAGGTTTGCTTCGAGCGCATCGGAAACCAGTGCGCCCACCGGGGCGATTTCCTGCCGGGTTGCCGAGAAACCATGCAGGTATACGACCGAGTATGGGGTTTTGGTGTTCTGGCGTCCCTGGTACCAGCGGATGCGCTTTTCGGTTTCCGGAATGATGGCGTTGACCGTGTTGGCAACGCTTTCTTTTTCAGCCAGCCATCCGGTCAGATTGCCGTCAATCTCGGGCAGGGGTGCGTCGTTGATCAGTTCAGCGGGTGCCATACCAAATAAGGCCAAAGCCAGCAAAATAAAACCGGCGAAAAGGCCGCCCTGGATTCTGCGCTTCATGAAGACTGGCCTGGAGGGAAAACCCGGCTGTTGACAGCCGGGTTATTCCGGTTTCCTGTTCGAGTTTCTCCCGGGCCAATCAGAAGCTCGCCCTGAGCGTCACACCGTAGGTCGCCGGCTGGTTGGGATAGCCATTGTAGCTTCCGGGCTGTGCAACCGATGGGAAGGCGGACAATAACCATTCATCGTTGAAAATGTTACGCCCCCAGAAAATCAGCTCGAGTCCGTTACTCCAGCCAAATCCCAGGCTGGCGTTAAACGTGCTGATTTTCGCAGAGGCAATTTCCGCCGGCACATTCTCCACCACCTGGACCTTATCCGCGTAAAGGTACTCGCCCCGGACGAAAGCCTCGGCGGATCCGAGCTGGAAATAGTAAGTCGCAGCCGTGTCGATGGTGATCTTGTGGATTCCAGCCGGGGTAGTACCCGAGAGGTCCACCGGCCCGTCCGGGCCTTCACCCAGCGGGAAGGAATCGTACTTCGGATCCAGCCAGGTACTGGCAAATGTAAGCCTCAACGAATCGGTCGGCAGCCACATGGCGTCGACTTCAATACCCTTGGTCGACTGCTTGCCCGCGTTTGCGAGGATAAAACCCGTGCCGGTGAAAATGTTGGATTGGAAACCCTTGATCTCCTGGTCGAAGATTGCCACGTTAAGGCTCGCTGTGCTCCAGCCGCCCTTGAATCCCAGTTCGTAGGTGGTAGAGTCCTCGGGGCCGGCGTAGCGCGTGCCCGGTCTCAGGTTCGGTACGCCCAGGCCGGCCTGCAACAGCGCCGGGATGTCTTCTGCAAACGGGCGTGAATCACGGCTGAGGTTCCAGGAGGTGGCCTTGAAGCCGGTGCCGGCGCGGGCGTAGACGTTGATATTGTCGGTCCACTGGTAGGCGGCGACAGCTGTCCAGGTAATCTTGTCGTCATTTGACTTACCCGGCTCGACCGAGTTTGGAAAGTCCACGAAGGGAGGCAGCAGTTGCAACACCTGCAAACCCAGGGCCTCGTTGCAAGCTGGACGTGTCTCGGCTGTGCATGGAGTCACGCTTAATCCCCCGGCAATCGCCGCCGCCTGTGGATTGGCGGCAATGTTTTCCGGGGTCGGCGGCAATCCCGTCAGCTGGCTGAAAATGCCGGCGAAACCGACCTCGACCATACTGATCGATGAAAAAACATCGCTATTGACCTGGTTGACATAAGCGTTCTTTTTGACCTTGGTGTAGTTGAGCCCGCCGGTCAGCGTCCACCGGTCCGTCACGTGCCAGTCCGCCTGCCCGAACAGTGACGTCGTCTTGTCATCCTGCCCGGTATAGTCCCAGGCGCCCTGTCCGGCGCCCAGAAAAGTGACGCCCGGCGGCAGTTGGCCCTGTGCCTCCAGAAGTTGCTGCAGGCCGTTCAAGCCTCCGAAGGAAAGGATATTGCCGAACGGATTCATCGCGGCGTCGTAGGTCACGACGTTGTTGTAAGTCACATCTTCATCGAAGTAGAAGGCGCCAAGCATCCAGTCCACGGAATCCATGCTCTGGCTCAATCGCAGTTCCTGGGTAAACGTGTCGATGCCGGTATCTCCGGAATTCAGGCCAACCAGTTCCGCACTGGTGAAGTCGACGTCTACATTGTCCTCGCGGGAAAGTTTCCGATAGGAGGTGATTGAAGTCAGCAGCATGTCGTTTTCAAAATTGAAGTCAGCCTGCAGTGACACGCCTTTATTCTCGATCTTGTTGGTGGGATCAAAATCGTAGTAGTTTTTGTAGGCGAAGCCGTCGTTCGGGACCAGGTCGCCGCCAACCGCCCGAATGGCAAGGCCGGTCGGACCGTCCAACAGGTTGGCCACGCCGCAGCATTTTTCGTCGATCTTGTCGTAATCCGCGATCAGGCGCAGCGTGATGTCATCCGTCGGTAAAAACAGCAACTGGCCGCGCACGCCCCAGCGGTCCCGCTCATTCAACTCTGTGCCCGTTTCAAGATTTCTGAAATAGCCGTCCCTGTTATTGGAGGCTACCGACAGGCTGAAACCGACGGTGTCGGAAATGGGACCGCTGATGTCACCCTTGAGAATGAGCAGGTTATAGTTACCGTAAGTGACCGACGCGTGTCCGCCTAAAGCATCCATATCGGGCGCGGCAGTGACGATATTGATGACGCCTGCTGAGGCGTTCTTGCCGAACAGGGTGCTTTGCGGCCCGCGCAGCACTTCAATGCGTTCCAGGTTGGGCAGGTCGGCCAGTGCGGCAGACGATCTTGAACGGTAAACGCCGTCGACAAAAACACCCACCGAAGGCTCGATGCCCGGATTATTCGCACCGTTGCCAAAACCACGGATCACGAAATTCGTGTTGCCCGTCGTCTGCAACTGGGTCACACGCAGTGAAGGCACCAGGCCCTGCAAGTCGACCATGTCGTTGATCTGCGCCTGCTCGATGGTCCTTGAATCCACCACGCTCACCGCCAGCGGCACTTCCTGCAGGGTTTGCTCCCGCTTGGTGGCCATCACGATGACTTCTTCGATGGTGTCCGATTCCTGCCCAAAGGCGGGCGACATGAAAATCGAAACAGCCAGGCCAAATATAATTTTATTTCTGATTTTTTTCACCACGACAAACACTCCCACAGATGCATGCGAAGATGAAGCGACCTTTTGGCGGGTCGCTGCCCAAGACTGGATCATACACCAACTTTTAGTATGTCCATTAACGGCATGCATTGGCTGACGGATGTTCCGGGGTAAATGAATATCGCAAGCACCAAGCGATCTGGAGCAATCAACTTCAAAAAAATCTGTGCTTAAATACGGAGATTCCAATCTGCGAATGTGAATACTCATGCCAAAAACAGGGCTACCGGAAAGCGCGAGGGTCGTGGTCATCGGAGGCGGAATCATCGGTTGTTCCGTTGCCTACCACCTTGCGGACATGGGCTGTACCGACGTGGTGCTTCTCGAACGGGACCAGCTCACATCAGGAACCACCTGGCATGCAGCCGGTTTGATGACGACCTATGGGGCTACTTCAGAAACATCGCTTGAAATCCGCCGCTACTCCCGCGACCTCTATGCCAGGCTCGAGCAGGAAACCGGTCAGGCTACCGGTTTCAATCCGGTGGGTTTCATCGAAGTCGCGGCTGATCCTGACCGGGTTGAGGAATACCGGCGGGTCACCGCATTTAACCGGCGCCACGGCAATGATGTGGTTGAACTTTCACCATCGGAAGTGAAGGACCTTTTTCCGTTGGCCAGCACGGATAATGTCCTGGCCGGCTTTTACACCGCGTCGGACGGCCGCATCAACCCGGTCGACGTCACCATGGCGCTGGCAAAAGGAGCCCGAATGAAGGGCGTCAGGATCCTGCAGAACATGCCGGTGAGGGGTGTGCTGGCCCACCGCGGCGCGGTCACCGGGGTGCGTACAGACCAGGGGGATGTCCGCTCTGAATTCGTGGTGAATTGCTCCGGCATGTGGGCCAGGCAACTGGGTGAGATGTCCGGTGTTTCCATCCCCAACCAGGCGGCGGAGCATTATTACCTGATTACGGATGAAATTCCGGGCGTGCCGAAAGACCTGCCGATCCTCGAGGATCCGTCACTGCACGCCTATTACCGTGAAGAACGGGGCGGGCTGATGATCGGCCTGTTCGAGCCGGACTGCAGGCCCTGGAATGTGCAAGGCATACCCGGGGACAGTTCCTTCACCGAGATACCACCCGACTGGGACCGCCTGACGCCCTTCCTCGAACAGGCCATGAGCAGAATCCCGGTGACCATGGAAACCGGCATCCGGAAGTTTTTCTGCGGCCCGGAGAGTTTCACGCCGGATCTGAGTCCGATCGTCGGGGAAGCGCCGGAGCTTAAAAATTATTTCGTGGCGGCCGGGTTGAATTCCGTCGGCATCATCACCGGCGGCGGCCTGGGCAGGGTGGTCGCACACTGGATGCTGAACGGCTCGCCGGATGTTGATGTCACGGGTATGAATATCGATCGTTTCCACCCCTATCAATGCAACCCGGAGTATCGTCGAAAACGCGCCCTGGAGTCGCTCGGCCTGGTGTACCAGTGCCACTACCCCGACCGGTCTCCGAAAACCGCCAGGGGCGCAAAGAAGTCACCGTTTCACGATCGCCTGGCGGCGCAGGGTGCGCACTTCAGGGATGTGAGTGGTTGGGAATCGCCAGGCTGGTATGCACCGCCGGGACAGGATCCGGAACCGGACGGACTCACCTGGGGCAGGGCGAACTGGTTTCCCTGGTGGGCAGCCGAGCACGAGGCATGCCGCGAAGGCGTGATCGTGATGGACATGTCCTTCATGGGCAAATTCCTGGTGCAGGGGCGGGATGCCGGCAAATTGTTGAACACGGTTTCGGCCAATGACGTGGATGGCGATGCCGGGAAAATTACCTATACCCAGTGGCTGAACCCGGCTGGAAAACTGGAGGCCGACCTCACCGTCATCAAGTTTGACGATGAAAAATTCATGGTGGTCACCTCGGACACGGCACACCGCCACACCGAGACCTGGCTCCGGAGAAACACGGGCGATGATCAGCACGTTTTCGTCACGGACGTGACATCCGCATACGGGCAGTTGAACATCCAGGGTCCCAAATCCCGGGAGCTGTTGCAGTCCATCACCACCAGTGACTTATCCAACGAGGCATTCCCGTTCCGTGCTGTCCGGGAAATTGACATTGGCCTGGCCCGCGTCATCTGCGTTCGCATCACCTACGTGGGCGAACTGGGTTATGAACTCAATATTCCGGCGGAACAGGCGATGCATGTTTACGACCTGGTGATGGAGGCGGGAAAGAATTTCGGATTGCGCCATGCAGGCCTCAAGGCCCTGGCCAGCCTGCGCCTGGAAAAGGGCTATCGTGATTATGGCCACGATATCGACAATACCGATGATCCTTTTGAGGTGGGGTTGGGTTTTGCCGTGAACCTGAAAAAGGAGCGTAATTTCATCGGCAAGGAAGCATGCCGCCGAAAAAGCGCTTCCGGCCCTTGGCAAAAACGATTGGTCCAGGTGCTGGTCAAGGACCCGGAGCCCCTGATGTTCCACGCTGAAGTGATTCTGCGGGACGGAATCCCGGTCGGTGATATCCGGTCAGCTTCCTACGGGCATACGTTGGGTGGCGCGGTCGGGTTGGGCATGATCGAGGGCGATCCGGTCGATGCCGAATACCTGGAGAAGGGGCGCTGGGAAGTGGATATTGCAGGCAGGATCTATCCGGTAAAAGTATCACTCAAGCCACTCTATGATGCTGAAATGGAACGGATAAAAGCATGATCAGGATCCGGTTGTGCTGAGCTACCGGCATTCATTTCACGCCGGAAATTTTGCCGATGTCCTGAAGCACGTGGTACTCATTGAAATCCTCGAGTCCCTGGCAAAAAAGGAAAAAGCATTCGAGGTTGTCGATACACACGCCGGCGCAGGTCTTTTTGATCTGCACTTCGGCCATGCCGAAAAACTGGCGGAATACCGGGATGGCATCGGCAAGCTGTGGGGTGGGGACTGGCCTGATCTTTCCAGCTATTTCTCGGTAATCAGCACCTATAACCCTTCCGGGTCATTGAACTACTACCCCGGCTCTCCTCTGATCGCCAGTCATTTTCTGCGCCCGCAGGACGAGGCCTGGCTGTTCGAGCTGCATCCTGCGGACTTCAGGAAACTCGCAAAGAACACGCGCGATAACCACCGGATCCACGCCAGGTTCGAGGATGGACACCAGGGCTTGCTTTCTGTGCTGCCCCCGGCGTCCCGCAGGGGGCTGGTTTTGATTGATCCATCGTACGAGGTCAAGACGGAATACGTGCAGGTGATCGACACCGTCACCAGGGCGTACCGGAAGTTTTCAACCGGAATTTATGCCATCTGGTACCCGGTCGTCAGACGCGAAAACATCGGGCAAATGGAAAGGAGTCTGGTCGCCAGCGGCATCAGGGATATCCAGCGATTTGAACTCGGTTTGGCTCCGGATTCAGGCGAGAGTGGTATGACGGCGTCGGGAATGATCGTGATCAATCCTCCGTGGGGGCTGATGGAAAAAATGTCGGTGCTGCTGCCAAAATTGGCCGCGGCACTTTGTCTTGAAAATGTGGCATCATTCAAATCCGAAATCCTGGTTCCCGAGTAGTGGTTTCGTTTGATCTGCTGTCCAGAATCAGTCAGGCTGAACTCAGCCAATTACGTCTTTTGGAGAAATCATGAAATCGTTCGCTATTTTTGTCCTGGTACTGTCTTTTTTGCTCGCCAGTCCGGTTGGACTGGCCGATATCTACCGTTCCGAAGCCAACAACGGCAACCTGGTGATGGAAGATATTCCCGCTATCCCGCAGTCGGTGGTTGCGGACCTCAACCGTTATCAGAACGTCAGGTATGCGGGTTTTCAGGACTGGACCGCAGATGGTGACGGAATCTTTATCTCGACCCGCTTTGGAGACGTCAGCCAGATTCATCACGTGGATCACGCCGGCGGCGCCCGCACGCAGATCACATTTTTCGAAGAACCGATCGGCGGCGTTGCGCGTCAGCCACACGGGGCAAAGATGATCTTCACCATGGACGCCGGCGGTAGCGAGTTTTCGCAGATTTTTCTGCTGGACCCGTCGGGTGCGCAAGACGCCGTCATGCTGACTGACGGGGAATCCCGCAACGACGCGATGGTCTGGGATCGCAGGGGTGAATGGATCGCGTACCAGAGCACCCGCAGGAATGGCGCTTCCAACGATGTCTGGACGATGAATGTCACTAATCCGGAATCCGCGGGAATGGTGCTGGAATCGCCGGATGGGACGTGGTGGGGCGCCGTTGACTGGTCTCCGGATAATCAGCAGCTTCTGATTTTGAATTACGTCGGCAATGCCGATTCCCGCATTCATTTGCTTGACCTTGAAAGCGGCAAGTTGCGCAGACTGGCGGGCGACCCGGAGAATCCCAACTCCAACAGCCCGGTTGCTTTCGACCGGGAAGGCAAGGGTTTCTATTTCGTCACGGACGTTAACGGTGAATTCAAGCAATTGGCATGGCTGTCGTTCGAAGAAGGTGCAACGCCGGTTTTTATCACGGCCGATATTCCCTGGCATGTCGAAGATATGGCGATCAGCGAGGATCGTTCCCGCGCGGCCTTTACGGTTAACGAAAACGGATTTTCACAGCTTTACCTGCTGGATCTTGCCAGCAATACCTACCGGCCCGTGAATTCCATTCCCACCGGCCTGGCGGGTGGCTTGCGATTCAGTCCGGACGGGACGCGACTGGGCATGACCCTGAACACTGCGCAAACGCCCAGTGATTCCTTTGTGCTGTCACTGGGAGCAGGAGCGCTGGAGTACGGCGAACTGACGCGCTGGACGTTCAGTGAGGTCGGCGGGTTGGATACGGATTCTTTCATTCAGCCGGAACTGGTTGCCTACCCGACGTTCGACAGCAGCGCCGGGGGACCGGCAGACATTCCCGCCTGGCTCTACAAACCTGCCGGGGAAGGCCCTTTCCCCGTCATCATATCCATCCACGGCGGTCCCGAAAGCCAGGCACGGCCTGCCTTCAGCAGCACCTACCAGATGTGGCTGCAGAAACTGGGCGCTGCCATCGTGGTTCCCAATGTCCGGGGTTCAGATGGCTACGGCAAGCACTACCTGTCACTGGACAATGGCTTCAAGCGTGAGGATTCAGTGAAGGATATCGGCGCCTTGCTGGACTGGATCCAAACCCAGCCGGATCTGGACCAGAACCGTGTGGCTGTTTTCGGCGGCAGTTATGGCGGCTACATGGTGCTGGCAAGTTCCGTGCACTACAGTGACCGCCTGAAAGCAGCAGTGGATATTGTCGGCATCAGTAATTTCGTCACCTTCCTCGAGAATACCCAGGACTACCGGCGTGATCTGCGTCGCGCCGAATACGGCGATGAACGTGAACCCGCCATGCGGGCGCACCTGGAAGCGATCAGCCCTTTGAACAACGTCGGTAAGATCAATATTCCGATGCTGGTGGTGCAGGGCCAGAACGACCCGCGCGTGCCGGTCACGGAAGCCGAGCAGATCGTGGCGGCCCTGCGTGAACGGAATATGCCGGTCTGGTACATGAACGCGATGAATGAAGGTCACGGATACCGCAAAAAAGAGAACCAGGACATCTACCAGCAGGCCACGATGATGTTTTTAAGCGAATTCCTGGTGGGCAAGGATCAGCTGTCGAAGGAATAACCGAACCGTTCGATTTCGACCGCCCAGTGCTTAGCGACCAGGTCGATACCGGCCTGGTCGTAAAAATCCTGGTATCTGCCATAACTGGTTTCGTTCCTGCGGGGCAGGGGCTGGTGAGGTATGCCAATGGCACTGCCGACGGTTTCCCAATCAGCCTGCAGGCTTTCGAGTTTGCCGACGAAGTCCATCAAAAGGGTCCCTCTGCGGTCGCACAACATATTGAGCTGGTAGGCGTCGCGCCTGGGAATCTGCATCCGGATGAAGCCTCGCAAATCCGCCAGCTCTGACACACGTGCGTGTCGCCCGTGTTCCGGCCGGCTGAGGATGTAGTGATATTCCGAAACCAGTCTTTCCCAGGGATTGCGGACGAAGGCGAATTTGAAATAACGCTCAAAGACGGCGGTCGGCATGCGCCGCCGGGCCGCGAGAATGTCGTCGTGGGTGCGGAAAAGATGTTTTTGATAGTTCCACTCCAGCCTGGCGCGGCTTTTGAAGTGAGCCAACCTGCCGGAAGGCGGAGGCAGGCACAGGGGCCGCAACACCGCCTGCATACTGGTGCTGGCGACCTTGCGCATCTGTACGAAAATGAATTCGTGGCTGTCTGAAATCAGCACGGGTGCGTTTCGCTTTCAGCGGCGAATTGCATTCTGGGCCGCTCGTTAAATCGGATCATTTGTGCCATTATTCCCGTCTTCAAGAAACTGATTGCCACGAGTAATTATGACAAGCATCGCATCCATTAAGCACCTGTTGTTTCGCCACACGGTTTTCAGCTGTTTGCTTTTTTCCCTGATGATGACTGTTTCAGCCGGAATCCAGGCCCAGCAAGCGGACACATCTGCAACCGTTGATGATTCGGTCATTACGGCGCCCGTCGTTGTAGACGGTGATACCCTGTTTTTGCTTCGCGGGGTGTCTTCTTTTCCAGCCAAAAAACGTGCGCAGGAAGTGCGCAGCCGAGTCATTGCGGTCGCCCGCGATGAGTCATTTTCGCCGGAAGACCTTACCATCAAAGAAGAACCGGACGTTTCCGCCATATACGCAGGGGAAACCCGGCTACTGGTCATTTTCGACAAGGATGCTGAAATTGAAAATATCGACCGCAGATTGCTGGTGCAGGTATTCAAAGCAAAAATCGCCGAAACCATTGTCCAGTACCGGAAGGATCGCAGCTCCACCGTATTGTTGACCAATACGGCCTATGCCCTGGGCCTTACCGCTGCTGTCTTCCTGCTTCTGTGGGGAATCATCCGCCTGTTCCGGTGGCTGCATGGCTGGGCGGAACGCCATGTCCAAAAAGGCGTGCAGGACCTGGCCAGCAAGTCACATCAACTGATCAATGCCGGACAGGTCTGGGCCCTGTTTGCCAGTTTTTTGAAGACCGTCAAATTTCTTGCCGTCGCAGTCGTCGGCTATTTTTACCTGAACACGCTGCTCGGTCTGTATCCCTGGACCCGCCCGGCCGCAATGGTTCTGTTCGACCTGGTGCTCAACCCGATCGAAAGCCTGTGGCATGGTTTCCTGGCTTCTTTGCCCAAACTGGCCTTCCTTGTCATATTGTTCCTGGTCGTACGCTATATTCTCAAGCTGACCCGGACGTTTTTCATGGGTGTGGCCCGGGGCCGGATCAAGCTGCAGAACTTCGACAATGACTGGGCGATTCCAACCTACAAGATCGTCCGCCTGCTGATCATTGCGTTCTCCGTGGTCGTGGCCTATCCGTATATCCCGGGGTCCGATTCGCTGGCGTTCAAGGGTGTCTCCCTGTTTCTCGGGGTCATTTTTTCTCTCGGTTCATCATCCTTTATCGCCAACATGATGGCGGGCATGGCGATGACCTACCGGGGCGCGTTCAAGGAAGGCGATCTGATCAGGGTCGGTGATGTTATCGGCAGGGCCGTGGAAATCAAGCTGATGATTACCCGGGTCAACACGGTCAAGAACGAAAGCATCGTGATTCCGAACTCGAATATTCTGAACACCAACGTGGTTAATTACTCGGTGCTGGCGCGGGAGCAGGGACTGGTGGTTCACACCACGGTCGGTATCGGCTACGACGTTCCGTGGCGGCAGGTTGAAGCCATGTTGCTGATGGCGGCGGAACGGACTGCCGGCCTGCAGAAAGAGCCGGCACCCTTCGTGCATCAGCAGTCGATGGGCGATTTTACCGTCAACTACGAGATCAATGCCTTTTGCAAGGACCTATCCCGCTTGCCGTCGGTAAAGTCCGACCTGCACCGCAACATCCAGGATGTCTTCAACGAGCACGGCGTCCAGATCATGTCTCCAAACTACGAAAACGATCCGGAGACACCGAAGATCGTTCCGCCGGAGAAGTGGTACGAGGCACCGGCGTCCAAACCGGAATGATGATCGAATAGACTATTTCTCGATCCCGGCCAGGTCAACCACGAAGGCCGCCCGCCAGGCCGTTTACTGACATGCCGCACAGGCATACACTCAAGGTTCCCCGAGGATCCCAGGCGCGGCTCCTCCGTTCAAAAAGAAGGTGAATCCCTATGTTCAAGACTTCTCAACTCATTCGACCAGTGGCACGAACGATATTCGCTGTCGGCATGGCCTCCGTGATGGTCGTTGGATCTTCAACTGCCGGCGCCGATGAAGCGGATGCAAAACGTATACTCAAGTCCATGTCGGATTACATGGCGGCACAACAATCTTTTTCGTTTGAATACGACGCCAATCTGGAGATCGTGACGCCTGAAAACCAGGTGATCGGGATTGCGAGCTCAGGCGCCCTCACGCTCAGCCGGCCCGACAAGGTGCACGCCATGCGTTCAGGTGGTTTCACCGATTCCGAGATGATCTTCGATGGCAAGACGTTGACCGTGTTCGGCAAGAATCTGAATGTGTATACACAGATTGAAATCCCCGGTTCGGTTGCCCACCTCATTGACGAATTGAAAGACACGTACCACCGGCCGCTTCCAGCGGCGGATTTGCTGTTGCCCAATTCGTATGACGCACTGATGAAAGGTGTCGTGGACGTCAAGGACCTGGGTAGTGGCGTGATCGGCGGCATTGAATGCGATTCGCTGGCGTTCAGGGCCGAGGAGGTCGACTGGCAGATCTGGATCGCACAGGGAGAAACGCCCTATCCCTGCCGCTTTGTCATCACTTCGAAGCAGGTTGCCGGCGGCCCTCAGTACAGCATCCAGGTACGTAACTGGAAGGCTGGAGATGAAGTTGCCGCCCTCGATTTCAGCTTCAGGAACATAACCGAAGCCCGGCCAGTCGACCTGCAGGACCTCAAGGGTTCGGGAGATTTGCCGGAAATATTCGTGGTAGATGAAGGAGAATCCGAATGAGCTTTTTTAAGAGATTGGGAATTCTGGCGATAGTCGCCACCCTTGTTTTTGTGGGCGCTGAAATCGGGTCACAATTAGCGGTCCCTGGTGTTCAAAGCGCGATACCGACTGTGGAAGCCCGGGTTGGCCGTCCATTGACACCCGTGAGTGTAGCTGGTGTGGGGCGTCGCACCGTACGGCGTTGCGCAGTGGGTGTTTATAACTGTTAAAGGAGGATTAGAAATGAACGACTGATCGCTATCGTGGAAGCGGTCGCCGCCCCGGGGCGCCTGGAATGTCCAGGCTGATGAAGCTATCGCTTACACGGTGGTCGAGGGGGACAGTATCAAGACCATTGCGGGCACGTACAATGTCACGGTGGAAGACATACTTGTGATCTGCCGTAATCAAGGCCCGAACCATCGTACAACACCCACTGAAATCGCCGGCACGTAGGTGATGACCAGCACGGCTATCAGGTTGATCAGGAAAAAGGGCAGGGCGGCCCGGAAGACAGACATCATCGGCTTGTCAAACCGGAATGAGGCCAGGTAAAGGTTCATGCCTACCGGGGGCGTCAGGTAACCCAGTTCCATGTTTGCCAGGAAAATGATGCCCAGATGTATTGGATCAACACCAAAAGCGGCGGCTACCGGCAACATCAGCGGCACTACCACCACGATCGCGGAAATAACGTCCAACAGGCAGCCGGCCACCAGAAGTGCGGCATTCAGGGCCAGCAGGAACAGCAGGGGCGAGTCGGTGACGGACAAAATCAGGTCGGCCGCCATGGATGGTATATCGGCATATATCAGGTAACTCGTCAGGCCCATGGCGGAGGCGAGTATGATCTTTATGCCGCCGACCAGTATGGCGCATTCTTTCAATATATCGCCCAGGTCGGTGGAAAAATTCACGTCACGATGGATGAGTAATTCAGTGACCAGGGTATATGCGGCGGCGGCGGCGGCAACTTCCACGAGCGTCGCAATGCCGGAAAAAATGCCGTACAAAACGCCTGCGGGGAGCATCACTTCCCATTTCGATTCGTTCAGCGTACGAAGCGCCTCACGCAAGTTGAATTTTCTGCGTTCAGACCGTGCCGACCTGGCTTTGTAAATGGCGTAAGCCGACGTCATCAGGATCAGCAACAGGCCCGGAACCACGCCCGCAATGAACAACTGGTTAATGGGTGTGTGGGACGCCACTCCATAGAGAATGACCAGCAGGCTCGGTGGCAACAGGATGCCAAGGCTTCCGGAAGAGGTCAGTACTCCCAGCGAGAAATTTTCGGTATAGCGCTGCTTGATCAATATTGGAAGCATCAGCCCGCCCAGGGCCAGGATGGTGACACCTGATCCACCGGTAAAAGTGGTGAAAAACGCACAAACCAATATCGCCGCGATGGCTGATCCTCCCGGCATCCAGCCAAACCAGGCTTCGAACAGCCGCACCAGCCGGGAAGAGGCCTTGCCTGCCGCCAGGACCGTTCCCGCCAGCGTGAACAATGGGATCGTGGGCAGTATCGGGTTTGATGCAATACGGTAGGCCTCAACCGAGATTGACGCCAGCGGTATGCCGTCGGTGGCAAACAGCAGAGCTGCCAGGCTGCCCAGCACGATGTAGATCGGTGTCCCCGCCAACGTGGCCACCAGGATGACCAATAACCCGGCGGGCAGGGCATAGCCGCTGCCAAAATCGACGAAGTACCCGATAGCCAGTACTGCAAGGCTTAGCGCAATCAGCCCGGCCCAGCTGACCACCTGCATTAATTGCTGCGAATAACGGTAGGCCAGCAGGAAAAAGCTGACCGGCATGACGGATTGCGCAAGCCACAACGGAATTATTCCGCCCAGCAACACTTCGGAGGAGCTCTCGGCAATCGCCATGTCCAGTGCCGCTTTCGCAAGCACCAGGCAAGTCACAGTTGCCAGGGTATGAGCGATCATTTCCGCCAGGGTTTTGCTGCGTCCGGCCAGTAATGATGAAACACCCAGCGAGATATGCCTGCTCTTTTTGGCAGCCACGACCGCACCAAGATAGCCGAACCAGAGGGTGGCATGCCTTACATAGTTTATGGATCCGGGAATTCCCTGCCCGAACAGGGGCCGGCTGACCATTTCCAGCAGGGGCAGCGACACGATAATCAGTAACATGACGGCTGCAGCAATGACGATAAAGCCGTATTTATGTCGCCGGTAGAGCATCATCGAGGTATGCATGACCGAGGCGCTCACCCTATTTGGCCGCATGCAGGCTGCGGTATTCATCGCGCAGCCTGATGGATTCATCAAAATACCTGGCGGGAACAACTGGGCCGCGAATCTGTGGATAGACAGCCTCCACAGTAGCCTGCCAGGCATTCCTGGCTGCCTGGTCCACCGGCACGATTTTCATGCCCCGCTCGACCATGGCAGCTGTTGCTTCCCGTTCAAGCTCCCGTACGGCTTTCTGAAGATGAACAGCTTCTGCATTCGTGATGCGCATCAATTCCTGCCGGAATTGCTCTGGAACCTTGTTCCAGGCGCTTTCCGTGATGATGGTGGCGCCGGTCAGCGGCGCCCATTTCAGGTCCGTCATATAGGGCGTAAACGGAAACCATTGGTTTGCAAGCGCCATTAGCGGAGGGGCCTGGTAGGCGGAGATCATGCCTGTCTGTAATGCAGGCATAATGTCAATGGATGACAATGAAACGGTATTGAATCCGAGGTTCTGCCATAGTTTTTCTCCCTCCGACGAATCGCCGTTCGACCAGACAAAGAGTTTCTCTTTACGCAGATCATCCGGCGTGGCCACCGGGTTTTTGGTGAAAAAATGCACCCAGCCCACTTCACCCCATGCAATGACTTTGAAGCCCTTGGCCGCCAGCACGGGCTCCAGTTGCACCGCGATCCCGTCCCTGACGTATTCCATTTCCTCGTTGCTGACAAATGCCAGGGGAATGTGCATGGCCTGGGTTGCGGAGTCGATAGAGCTGAGGCCTGCCGTCGATATCGCTGCGGCATCCAGCTGGCCCACGCGGACGCGGCGCAGGATATCGTCTTCATCTCCCAGCGTGCCCGCATAGATCCGTAACCTGACCTGGCCATTGGTGGCAAGATTCCAGCGTTCATCCACCTTCTTCAGGTTCTCGTGCCAGACGGAATCCTTGGGTGCGACGGTTGCCATCTTGATGACGACCTCGGCAGCCGAGTCCAATGAAAACAGAATGAATAACAACGCGGTAATCAATTTGCAGGTGTGTAATAACATCGGATCAGTCCTCCAGGAAATAGTCGTCTGAACGGGAAAGCAGCAGGCGCGCACGTTTCTGCGAGACCAGGTTGGCAAGGCGGTATGGCGGGTAAACGTTCACGTCGAAAGCCAGGGCTTGTTGCAGCGCCCATTCGAATTCAGCATGGTTTTGTTCGCCGATTGAGACCGAATCCGCCAGGGAAACCAGTGAGTTGATCCGGATGTCGCCGGACAATTCCATGGCCCTTTCATAGTGTTCACGGGCCAGGGAAGTCCCTCCGCCTTGCATGGGCGAACGCTCCCCCTGGTAAGAGATCATGAATTCGTGCAATGCGCCCTGGTCATAACTTTCATCCAGTTCGAGGCATCTGTGCATGATGGGGTCAATGAGGTTGAGGTCGGCGACCATTTCCATGTCGGACTTGTCGGAACTTATCGCCGCGGCCCAGGACAGGGACAACCAGTAAAGCTCGGGGATGTTGTCCTTTGTGAATACCGAGAGCGTGGATTCGGGGTCATCACGGAGCCCGTGAATGAAATCCTGCCGCGTCAGCTCGACGGCCCGCAGGGCATAGGCCCTGCCGCGAAGGTAGAGATTCTTTGCCCGCAGTTTCAGTTCTGCCGCACGTGCCGGGTCGGTCGGCTCAAGCTCCATGGATTCGAGATCGACATAGACGTAGCTGTACTGCGTAAAGCCACTGGCGGCAGTTACCAGCAACGCCTTATGGTTGGGAACCTCGACCAGCAGGCCCTCGATGGTTTTGAGGCTGAACGGCAGCGCCGCGCCCACCAATTCCATGTCGTTGTCAGAAGCGTAGACACTCCCGCTTTCGGCCAGCGAATCGCCCAGTTTGGAAATGGCGATCTGCCTGACCGAGCATCCGCCCAGACAGAAAAAGCAGCTCAGTAACAGGGCCGGAATTGACAGCTGGTTCATTTCGCACTCCCAGGATATGGCTTCGATGGGATGAAGCTTGTGCGAACAGGAGAGCGATCACATGATGAAAAGGTGATTTTTTTCGATAATTTTGTGAAGGGGTCTTAGGAAAACGTTTATTATTGCGTAACGTATTGAAAATAAATATTTAATCTTTATCCGGCCCGCCATATTTATTCCAGTATTCTTCCCAGCCGATCTCCCTCGCCAGGTTCCTGAAGCGGGAATCTTCCCGGAAATCCCGGGCCTCCTCGATGAAAACTACCTCTAACTGGAGGTATTGCGGCGCCGAATTCTGCAAAGCAGTAAAGTTTGCGTATGCCTGGTCGTTGGCGCCAATCAGCACCCATAAGCCGAACTCCAGTCCCGACAGGCCGAAGCGTCCTTCCTGTCGTGCCTGCAGTGCCAATTCCAGCGCCATTTTACGGTTTTCCTTCAGGAATACCGTGTCCGCATTTTCAATCAACCAGTCCGGAGAGGCCGGCGTCCCGCGGTGAAAAGCGGCCATGACTGACCTGAATTCATCATAGCGCTCAAGGCGCAACAACAGGATCATGTACGCGGGATTGATGACGTTCTGGAATCCAAGCTGCGCGCCAATCGCAAAATGTTCAGCGGCACGGACGTTGTCGTTTTCCCAGAGATAAGCAACGCCGAGGCGATCATTGATCACCGGGGAAATTTCATCGAGTTCCCGCGCGCGTTTGGCCGCTTCCAGACTGTCTTTCCTGCGCCCGACATAGGAAAGGTGCTGGGAATACCAGACGTAAACATTGGGGCTGTCGGGGGCCAGTGCGAGTGCCCGGCGAAAACGTTCTTCGGCCTCTATCCACTGCCAGCGATGGTAGGCCATAAAGGCATGAATGGCTTCCACTTCGCCAAGCTCACGATCATCACTGAACTGGTGGTTTGCCAGGATCTCGTCTACCTCCTGAAAAATCTCCTCCATCGGCTCGAGGGAATAAAAGGGAAGCAGCACCAGTGAATTGGCCAGGCCGATGTAGGCCCGTGAAAATCCCGGATCTATCGCCAGGGCCTGGCGGTATAGTTCGATACTCTTGCGCAATGGTTGTTCACCGCGCAATTTCCAGAGGAAATTTCCGTTAACCAGGTAAAGCTGGTAGGCCTCCATGTCTGGCGGAGCCTCTTCAACCAGCGGAATTTGCAGGCTGCCCCCGGTGAAATGACCACGCAAAGCTTCTGCAACTGCAGTCGCCATGCTTTCCTGCATGTTGAAGATGTCAGCTGCCGCACATTCAAAACTGTCCGACCAGATCAGGTAGCCATCACTCACATTGCTCAGTTGGGCGTTGATGCGTAACTGTTCGCCATCCTGCCGGATGGTGCCCTCAAAAACGGCATCAACGTTAAGTAGCCTGCCAATGGTTGGAACATCTGCCGTGCGATTCTTGAAGCTGTAGGAAGACCGCCGGGCAACCACCTTCAGGCCCCTTACCTTGCTCAGCGAGACAGTCAGTTCGTCGGTCAGGCCATCGCTGAAGAAGTCGCTGCTGTTGTTTTCACTCAGGTTTTCGAACGGCAGTACAGCGATAGAAGTTGCGCCCCCCGTTCCCGCCTTCTCTTCGGCCAGGAAATCAAACCAGTCCGATATCTGGGCAAACGCGGCCGGTGAGCGCGGATCCACTACGTCAACCGGCCACAACCAGTAAGCCAGTGCGCCCGCCATGATCAGGATCGCGGCCGGTACTGCGGCCCACTTGTTGATAATGCTCCGGTCGGAGTTGTTTGCAGCGCTGGCATCAGCAAGCGGAGTTACCGGCATCAAGAGGCGATACCCGACCTTGGGCAGTGTCTGGATAAACAACGGTTTCATCCGGTCATCACCAAGGCTGGTTCGAAGGACCGATACGGCACGGGAAAGGACTTCGTCGGTAACCGGTGTGCCGCCCCAAACCTCGTTGATCAGTTCGTCACGCTTGACGACCTTGTCCTGATGCCGGGCAAGGCAAACCAGCACTTCCATGACCTTGGGTTCGAGGTGCACCTGCCCGTCCGCTCCTTTGAGCAGTCCCCGGTCGGGGATGACGCGCCAATCCCCCAGTTGAAAGCCTCGCCGAATATTGCTGTTCACGATGGGATTATAAGAGGATTCAGGATTCTGCGTTACAAACCATTGTCGACTTAGCGCAAGCCTCTCCAATCGTTCCCGGCTTGCTCGAGCCGAATGGTTTCGTAATCCAGTAATTCACGTTGTGACGAAGTGGGCGGCGCGTCGGCGTGCTCAAGGTCGATCGCCAGGGAAGTCAGTGCTCGCGCCACATTTCGCGGCGTGCTGGCCATAGATGCCGACCGGGCTTCTTCATTGGCAGCCTCAATTTCCTCGTGCAGCGCAATGGCCCGCGCCAGCACTGCCGCCACCTGTTGCTGAAATTTCAGGAGAGCGGCCAGGTCTTCCTGGCTCACGTAAACCCTCGGGTCAGGCGTGACTTCAAGAGTTTTCGTGATAACCCGGTCGCCGGCGCTCAGCCTGACAGAATAACTACCCGGCAGCACAAAGGCGCCCTCCGGCAGAATTGGCGTGGGCTTGCCGGGGACGGCTGCTATCGAATACATCGATTCGAGTGTTCCAGGCGGTTCGTAGCGAAGGTTCCAGATAAAGCGGTGATGGCCTGCGCTGGCCGGCAGGGCCTTCGGTTCACCAAGCCAGGTATCGGCGAAGTAAATGCGCGCTTTTGCCTGGGTCGGTATCTTATCGCTGTCAAAGCTGCGTATAACGCTGCCGTCCGCTGCGAGCACCTCAAACCGGACAGGGCCGCTGAAGTCCGCCGGCAGGATGTAATCCAGCACGGCTCCCGCAGGTGGGTTTTCCCCCGTGGGTTCCTCCGGCGGAAGTGGCGTATCTTTGTTCTGGTTAAAACGTAACCGGACGGCGGGCTCGGGCGTTGCCAGCTGAGGCTGGGTCATGTCAGGAGCTGTGGCCAGTAACCGCAAGGGGGCGATTGAATCCAGGACCCACAAGGCCCGGCCCTGCGTGGCGATCACCAGGTCATCTTCATGCACCAGAAGATCATTGACTCCGGTGGTGGGCAAATTCAACTGCAGACTTTGCCAGCTTGCTCCATCGTCGAAAGACACGTGAACCCCCCGGCTCGTGCCGGCATAGAGCAGGCCTTTGTATTCAGGATCTTCACGTACCACCTTCAGATAAGCGCCGTCGGGCAGGCCATGGCCTATTTCGCGCCAGGTCCTGCCGGCGTCGTGGGTGACGTACGCCCGCGGTGTGAAATCATCCAGCCGGTGCCGGTCGATGGCGATGTATGCGGTATCCGGATCGATGGACGATGCGTCAATCAGACTGATCTTGCTCCAGTCTTCGAGTCCGGGCGGGGTCACGTCAAGCCAGTCTGCACCGCCGTTGCTGGTCAGGTGCACGAGGCCATTATTGGTTCCCACCCACACCAGGCCATCCTGCAACGGCGAAGGGGCGACCGCGAACAGCGTGCCGTAACCGCAGTCCGTGGCCCTCTCAACGGGCGCATCATCGGTGCACCCCTCGGTACCGGTTTCAATTCCACTCAGGTCAGGGCTGATGGTCTGCCAGCTCTGGCCACCGTCGGTCGAACGAAACAGCACCTGCGCCGCGGTATACATCGCATGGGGAGGCGCTGCCGAAATGGCCAGGGGTGTTATCCAGTCATAGCGGTATAGGACTTCCCGCGGGTTTCTCGCATAACTGGAAACCGGCCAGGGTGAGACATTCTGTACCTGGGCCGTGCGCGCATCCCAACGGGAGATACGACCGCCCAGGCCGGCGCCGTAAACGATGTTCGCGTCGAGAGGGTCGGGCACATCGCCGTCCCGTTCGTCCCCCCCCACCGGGTTCCAGTCCCGGAAACTGATACGGCCGTAATCGCTCCGGCTGGCAATGGAAACGGTGCCGCTGTCCTGTTGACCGCTGTAAATGCGATAGGGAAAACCGTTGTCGACAGCAACCCGGTAAAATTGCCCGGTCGGCTGGTTGTACCAACTACTCCAGCTTTCGCCGCCGTTGAACGTCACCACGGCGCCCTGGTCGGCGCCGGTAATCATGCGGTCCGTGTTTCGCGGGTCGATCCACAAGGCATGGTAGTCATCGCCGCCGGGTGAGCTGCGCACGATGAAAAACGTCTCGCCGCCGTCTGTCGAACGGCGCAACGGTTGCCCGCCTGCCCACACGGTATTGGCGTCCTGCGGGTCGGCCGTTAGCCAGCCCATGTAATTGCCGGCCAGGCTGGCGTCGCCGTTGACCAGCGCCCAATGGTTGCCACCGTCTTCTGAACGGTAGAGACCGCTGCCTTCGACGGCTTCAACCGACGCCCAGATGCGTTGTGCCCCATTCCCCGGGGCGACAGCGATTTCAATGCGTCCCATCAGGCTGTCCGGGAGGCCTGCGCCACCCACGGGCAACCAGCTGCGGCCGCCGTCAATCGAGCGGTAAATGCTGCTGTTTCCGCCCACTGTCGGTTGAAAATAGTCCAGCCAGGGATGGCGTTGAACCTGCCAGAGGGAGGCGTACAGAATGTTGGGTGTGTCTTCGTTGTGTGCAATGTCTGCAGCGCCGGTCGTGTCGTCCACATACAGCACTTGGTCCCAGCTTTTGCCGGCATCTTCGGTTCTGAACAGTCCGCGTTCTCGGTTGGGTCCAAAGACATGCCCCAGTGCAGCCACCACGGCAATCTCATCATTGGACGGGTCGACCCAGAGGTCGCCGATATGCCGCGTATCTCCAAGGCCCACGTGTTGCCAGTTCTCACCGCCGTCGGTCGAGCGGTATACGCCGTCTCCGTCAACTATATCCCAGCGTTGCTGGATCTGGCCGGTGCCCACCCAGATAACCTCGGGATTGCCGGGCGCAAGCGCCAGGGCGCCGATGGATGCGCTGCCCTGTTGTTCAAACAAGGGCCGCCAGGTTGCGCCGGCATTTTCGGTCTTCCATACGCCTCCATCGGCAGAACCGAAGTAGAAAGTAGTCGCCTTGTCAGGATGCCCGGCGACCGCCGTGGCCCAGCCACCGCGAAACGGGCCAACCAGGCGCCAGTGCAAATCGGAATAAGACGCCTCGGGCACAGCGCCCCAACTGCCTACCGTGAAGAGCAGGCAGGACAGCGCAAGTAAAACATGAGGGATTTTCTGAAGGGAATACGTCCTGGCCTTCATCTCTATTCTCCGGTTTAATCTGGAATGAAAGCAGTTTAACCGATCATTCGAAGGAACATCTTGCAGAAGTCCAGTCCACAGGCCACCGGGTTTGCGGTTATTTTTCCGTTGCTCATGGCTGAGGTTCTCTGCGCCAGATACAGTATGATGTGGGCCATATGAGAAACAATGATGTTTTACGCCGAATCCGCTTTATTTTTGATTTCGATGACTCAAAAATGATTGAGATTTTTGGCCTGGGCGATCGAACGGTAACCCGGGCGGAAATCAGCGACTGGCTGAAGAGAGAGGACGATCCAGCCTTCAAGGCCATCCTTGATACGGAGTTCGCGGCTTTTCTGAATGGCATGATCATCGAGAAGCGCGGCAGGAAGGAAGGCGCGCAACCGGTAACGGAAGAACGACTGAATAACAACCTGGTTTTCAGGAAACTGAAGATTGCCCTGGACCTGCAAGCTGACGATGTCCTCGAAATCATGCAGCGTGCAGATCTCAGGTTGAGCAAACACGAGCTGAGTGCGTTCTTCCGCCGGCCGGGCCACAAACATTATCGCGAATGCAAAGACCAGGCGCTGCGCGGCTTCCTGAAAGGCCTTCAATACCAGCAGGTCGAGCCGGATATCAAAAAATAATTGCCATCAGTGAGCAGCAGTGTTCTGCTATCAGCCTATGAGCATCCACGTCATTTTTGTAGCACCTTTTTTCATGGAGACAACGCTTCGTTTTGTCGCCGGAGCCGCGAATCTGCCGGGCGTCAACCTGAGCCTTGTGAGCCAGGATCCGGCTGAAAAACTGCCGCCGGGCCTGCGTTCATCCCTGGCGGCACACTGGCGCGTGGAAAATGCGCTGGATGCCGGGCAGCTGGTCGCTGCGGCGCGTGCGCTGGCCGGACAACTCGGACCGCCGGTGCGCCTGCTGGGCGCCCTGGAGCAGTTGCAGGTTCCGTTGGCCCGTGCGCGGGAAGTCCTCGGGATTGAGGGTCTCGACGTCCAATCCGCACTGAATTTCAGGGATAAAGCCCGGATGAAGGACGTGCTGCGCACCGCGGGGCTTCCCTGCGCCCGCCACGTGCTGGCCGAAAATGCCGAACAGGCGCGCGCTTTCGCCGTGGAAGTCGGCTTTCCCCTGGTGGCCAAACCGCCGGCAGGGGCAGGGGGCAAAGGCACGTACCGGCTCGATTCGGGGCAGGACCTTACGAACCTGCTGCAGCACTATGCGCCCTCTGCCGGCGAACCGACCCTGCTGGAGGAGTTCGTGTCCGGCACCGAGCACTCGTTCGACAGTGTCATGGTCAAGGGCAAGCCGGCCTGGCATTCCATTTCCCGATACATGCCCGCGCCGCTGCAGGTGTTGGAGAATCCGTGGATCCAGTGGTGTGTCTTTCTGCCCCGTGATGTGAGCGGCGAGGAGTATGCTCCGATCCGCGAAGCGGGTTTCAGGGCAGTCGAGGCGCTTGGACTGCAGACTGGCCTGAGCCACATGGAGTGGTTCCAGTTGGGCCATCAGCGGATCGCCATTTCCGAAGTGGGCGCGCGGCCGCCGGGCGCGCAGATCACCAGCCTGCTGTCCTGGGCTCATGACTTTGATTTTTACCAGGCGTGGCCCCGGCTGATGGTATTTGACGAATTTGACCCGCCACCGAGGAAGCATGCCGTGGGAGCCGCCTATTTTCGCGGACAAAAAAGCGCCGCGGGAGGGACACGGGTTCGCCAGATTCATGGCCTGGACGAAGCCCAGCGCCGGTTTGGCCACCTGGTGGTCGAGTCACGGCTTCCGTCTGCCGGGCAGTTTGCTTCAGACAGCTATGAAGGCGAGGGCTACGTGATCATCCGGGACGGTGATTCCGACGTGGTCGAAGAAGCCCTGCAGCAAATTGTGGGCCTGGTTCACGTGGAGTTGGCCTGAGCCATGTCTCTGCAGATACTCCTCGGTCCGCAACGACCGGCCCCCAACTTAAGGCAGGCCGTGGATTCAGTCGACTTTGACGGCCCGATAGTGGTCATCACGGCAGGATGGCGCGATTCCGAGGGTGAGATTGAAGAATTGCGCGAGGATGTTGGCCGTCCAGTCGAAGACCTTTCGCTCTACCAGCGAGCTGAAGAAGTTTTTGCCAGTGAACCGGATTTGCGGGCACTCAAGCGGGAGCGGCAGGACAGGCTGCGTGAACTGCAGGGGCTTTACCGGATTCGGCTGTTGCCGACCCTGGCGGCCGCACGGCGGTTGATGCGTGCGAAAGCCGATCCGGACCTGCTTTTGCTGGAGCAGCGCGCGGCAATTTCCCAGATTCGCGCGCTGGACCGGCATCACCTTCGCAGAATCATGGCGATTCACCGGGATTTCGACCTGCGCCGGTCCGCGATGAACATTCCGCTGGCGATGGCGCAGCGGGAGGAGGTTCACTGCATGGTCAAAGGGGCCGGGCTCGTGCTGATTGCCGGCGGGCATGTCGCCGTGCTGCTGAATCGTATCCGGCTGTTTGGCCTGGCCGGGTTGCTGGCCCAAAAACCGGTGATCGCCTGGTCGGCCGGTGCGATGGCCCTGAGTGAACGGATTGTGCTGTTCCACCAGAAGGCGCCACAAGGCAAAAACGATGCGGAAGTACTGGACGTGGGCCTTGGCGTTGTCCGCCAACGGGTCCTTCTGCCGCATGCCAGGACCCGAATCGACTGGGGCAACCGCGAGCGGCTTGCCCTGTTCAGTCGGCGTTTTGCGCCGGCAAGTTGTTGCACCCTGGACAATGGCGCCATGATTACCCTGCAGGATGCCCGGGTGGTTCTCTCGGCCCGGTCTTTCGTGTTGACGAGAACGGGACAGAAAAAGGCCCTGGTGTCGCGGTGAACCCACAGATCGAAAAACTGTTTCGCGATGGAGTCCCTTTGGCCGGGGCGGTGGACGACTTTATCAGCACTCACCGGTTCCCCCTGGTCCAGCCCGGACAGGTGACCTTCGTTTATCGCGGCCAGGCAGATGAAGTGCATTTGCGCCGGTGGATTTCAGGATTCAACACGTCATTGCCGATGCAGCGGCTGGAAGGAACCGACCTCTGGGCGTTGACCATGGAATTGCCCGGCAAATCCCGGTTTGAATACAAGTTCGAAGTCGTTCGCGGCGGCGGGCGTGACCTGGTCCTGGATGAATTCAACGAGGTGCAGGCGCACGATCCTTTCGGCGCCAACTCGGTGTGCCAGGGTTATGGCTATAAGCGCCCCCGCTGGACCTTGCATGACCCCGAAGCCCGCACTGGCTCTCTGACCAGTCTGCAGGTAGACAGCAAGGCCTTCGACGACCGTCGTGAAGTCCAGGTTTACCTGCCGGCACGGTTCAGGCGCAGCCGCAGTTACCCCCTGCTGGTGGTGCACGATGGGCCGGACTACCTGCGCTACGCCGATCTCAAGACCGTGCTGGACAACCTGATTCACCGGCTGGAGATCCCGGCGATGATCGTCGCCCTGACGCAATCGCCAGACCGGTTGGTTGAGTACACGGGCGACCCACGGCATGCCCGTTTCATCGGAGAGGAACTCGTGCCGGCATTGTCGGAAAAACTTCCCCTGGTGGACAATAACAATGCCAGGGGTTTGATGGGCGCCAGCCTTGGTGGAGTAGCTTCGCTGCACGCGGCCAGCAAATATCCTGACCTGTTTGGCCAGTTGTTGCTTCAGTCCGGTTCGTTTGCCTTCAGCGACCTGGGCCAGCACCAGAAAGGTCCGGTGTTCGATCCGGTGGTGCGCTTTGTCAATGAATACCGCAAGAAGCCATTTGCCCTGGCGGAAAAAATCTACGTAAGTTGTGGAATCTATGAGTCGCTGATTTATGAAAACCGTTCGATGGTGCCCCTGCTGCAAGCCCAGGGTATGCAGGTCAACTTCGAGGAAGCCCGCGACGCCCATAACTGGGAAAACTGGCGGGATCGCCTGCGCAACGGTCTCACCTGGCTGTTCCCGGGGCCGCTTTGGATGGTTTACGAGTAAACACCACGCACTTGGCTCAGAACAGGGGAAGGCCGTATGATGGTTAACCCGCAGATCGAGGAATTACAGTGGCTGAAATCACCCGGAAAATTGGCTTGTCTCTCGGCGCCGACATCTGTTGGCCCATTTGCTACGAGGCGCTTCTCAAACAGCTCGACCTCAAGCTGTCAATCGGCGGAGACACCGTGCGCATCGAATCGGAACGGGTCAACATCGAACCGTTCGGCCTCCTGCAGGACTGCTCTTATGATGTGGTCATCGACCGCCTGACGCATTGGTATCACACCTCGAGGGAGTGGATCAAAACCAAGATTCTGGTGAATGACCTCTACGTATTCAACAATCCCTGGTCGCTGCAGTCGATGGAGAAGCAGACCACTTATGCAGCCATGAGCCGCCTGGGCTTTCCGGTACCGGAAACCTGGATGATCCCGCCCAAGCGGTACGCGGAGTCGAACGATCTGCAGCCGACCCTGACCCGTTACGCCAAGCTGTTTGACCTGGGGGGTATCGGTGACAATATCGGCTACCCGCTCTACATGAAACCCTACGATGGCGGCGCCTGGGTCGGCGTGACCGGCATCAAGAACCGCCAGGAACTGCTCAATGCGTATGAAAGCAGCGGCACCCGGGTAATGAACCTGCAAAAAGGGGTTGAGCCGCATGACGCCTTCGTGCGCTGCATCGGTTTGGGGCCCCAGTTCCGCTACGTCAACTACGATCCGGGTGCGCCCCTGCATGACCGTTATCGCATGGACCAGGATTTCCTGCCGACAGACCAGGAACAGCAATTGCGGAACATGACCATGGTGATCAACGCGTTTTTCGGCTGGGACTTCAATTCCTGTGAAGCCCTGCGCCAGGACGGCACCTGGTACCCGATCGATTTCGCGAACGCCTGCCCTGACTCGCAGGTGACTTCGCTCCACTTTCATTTTCCATGGCTGATCAAAGCCAACCTGCGCTGGTCCATTTTCTGCGCAGCGACCGGCCGTTCGATGAAAACCAACCTCGACTGGCAGGAATACTTCGCGATCGCCGACCAGGACATTCCTTTTGAGGAAAAAATGGCCGGGTACGTCAGTCTGGCCAGCGGGCACTTCAACGTGGACGAGTTCGAATCCTTCTGCGCCACGCATTTGCCGCACCTCGACGAAGTGGCCAACGGGTTTTTCGCCACCGACATCGTGCATGGTGCGATCGGTGAAAAAGTCGCAGCGCTGTATCCGCCGCATGAAACCGAGGCCTTCGTGGAACTGTTCTGGAGCCGGGTGCAGGAATGGCGCCGCAAAGACGGGGTGGGCGCTTGAAGCAGGTCTTCAAATGGTATTCCCCCCATGTGGAGCAGGAAATACAGCTGGTTCGCTGGGGCACATTCGGAACGCCGGTGCTGCTGTTCCCGACGGCCGGCGGCGACGCCGAGGAGGTCGAACGTTTTCACCTGATCGGAGCTCTGGCGCCCCTGATCGAAAGTGGGCGGATCAAGGTTTACTCCACCGATTCAATCGCGGGCAGAGCCTGGATTTCGAAAGAGCATTCAGCTGAGTTCTGCTCCTATCTGCAAAATATGTTCGACGCCCTGGTTTACCGGGAAATCGTTCCAGCCATTCGAAAGGATTGCGAGAGCCCGGACATCGAAATCGTCGCAGCCGGTGCTTCAATCGGTGCGTTCAATGCCGTCGCAACGATTTGCCGGCACCCGGATGCTTTCAGGCTGGCAATTGCCATGAGCGGCACCTACGACCTCTCAAAGTACCTGGAAGGACGATTCATCCAGAACTTCTATTTTGCATCGCCATTGCATTTCCTGCCCGGGCTGGAGGGCCCGCAACTGGATCAGCTGCGGAAGCGCATGGTCCTGCTGCCCAGTGGGCAGGGAGACTTCGAAGATATTGGCGAGTCGTGGCGGATGGCCTCTGTGCTGGGCGCCAAGGGCATTCCCA
>JAHEFT010000067.1 GCA_024640025.1 Chromatiales bacterium | reverse complement strand
TCAGCGGAAAACCGATCGGGGCGAAGGAGGCGCTTGAAAAAGGGCTTATCGACCGGATCGCGGACGGTGACCTGAAAGACGCTGCCCTGGCATTTGCCCGGGAACTGGCCGGCGCCGGGCCACGGCGCACCAGTGATCTGCCGGTCCAGTCCGGACACCTCCCGGAAGGTTTTTTCGATATTGCCCGGGCAACGGTTGGCAAAAAGACCAGGTGGCTGCCGGCGCCCCAGAGGATCATCGATTGCGTCGAAGCGGCGGCAACCCAGGATTACCAGTCCGCCGCGGCGAAGGAACGCAGTCTGTTCATGGAGTTGATGAATTCTCCCGAATCGGCCGGCCTGCGCCATGTTTTTTTTGCCGAGCGCCAGGCGGCGAAAATTGACGACATTCCGAAAGATATGAAACTCCGTCCGGTCAATTCCGTCGGCATCATCGGAGCCGGAACCATGGGCGGCGGCATCGCGATGAATTTCGCCAACGCAGGCATCCCGGTAACCCTGCTGGAAATCAACCAGGAGGCGCTCGACCGGGGCATGGCCGTATGCCGCAAGAACTACGAACGATCGGCAAAGAAAGGCCGCTTCACGATGGACCAGGTCGAGCGGCTGATGGGTTTGATCAGCGGAACCACCGACTATGAAGACCTGGCGCAGGCCGACCTGGTGATCGAAGCGGTATTTGAGAACCCGGATATCAAGTACGAGGTTTTCCGCAAGCTGGACAAGGTCTGCAAGCCGGGCGCCATACTCGCCTCGAATACCTCTTACCAGGATGTCGACGCCATCGCGGCGGTCACTTCCCGCCCGCAGGACGTAGTGGGTATGCATTTTTTCAGCCCGGCGAACATCATGAAACTGTTGGAAGTGGTGCGCGGTGAAAAAACCGCTGATGATGTCCTGGCGACCGTGATGAAGCTGGCGAAGAAAATTCGCAAAGTAGCGGTTGTGTCGCGCGTTTGTTACGGCTTTATCGGCAACCGGATGTTTCGCGGCTACATGCGGGAAGCCCAGGTGTTGTTACTGGAAGGCGCAACGCCGGCGCAGGTCGATGCTGCTCTCGAGCGATTCGGCATGGCCATGGGACCATTGGCCGTTGCCGATCTGGCGGGCCTGGATATCGACTACAAGGCTCGCCAGGCCATTCCGGACCTGCCGGACGATCCGGCCCATCACGTGGTAGACCAACTGGTGGAGGCGGGCAGGTTGGGGCAGAAGTCAGGTGCGGGATTCTATCGCTATGATCCTGAAACCCGCCAGCGGCTGGATGATCCGGAGGTCGAGGCTCTTATTCGCGCCGAGGCAAAGGCGCTGAATATCACCCCGAAATCCTTCAGCGACGAAGAAATTGTCCAACGGGTCATTGCTCCGCTGATCAACGAGGGAAACAGGATCCTGGAGGAAGGAATTGCCCAGCGTCCCGGCGATATCGACATCGTTTACATCTATGGATACGGCTTCCCGGCGCACCGGGGCGGCCCGATGTTTTACGGTTCGACTTTGTAGCAACTGGGCTGCCGGGGGACCCCGATCTTCCCTTCCTTTACGCTCAGCCACGACAAAAACAGAACGCTGGTCAGCAGGTAAATCCAGCAAGTGTATTCGATGACTGGATTGAGGGGTGACGTCGCCACGAGCATGGCCGCCAGTCCCAGCTTCAGCCACTCCAGCCAGCGGGCATAGACTCGGCCTTCCGTCCAGGCGCTTTGGGTGTAAAAGCTGAAAAAGAGCAGCCCGACCCCGAAAAACAAAGATGTCGTGTCCCAGCTATCTGCGACGATCAGCATTCCCGTGGCGGCCAGCGTCGTGCAGAAAAACTGGTAAAACGCATAAATTCTGACCGGAACCGGGACCACCGGATCAAATTTCCTGAAATCCTGCAGTAAAGTTCTTTCCACCGGGTGTGTTTGATCCAGTCCTGCCGGCCGCCAGCCTGGACCCTTGAACCAAACGCGAATCCTGTCCTGCCAGCTTTTTGCATGCCAGGAATCAAGAAGAATCGACCAGTAAACCTGAATATTGGCCCAGAAAGGGTTGTAACTTCTCAGCGGTTTCCTGATGCCATAGATGCAGGGTTCGTCCGGCAGTTCTTCCTGGAAACTGCCGAACAGGCGGTCCCAGATAATAAAGATCCCGCCGTAGTTACGGTCGATATAGATCCGGTTCTGCGCATGGTGAACGCGGTGGTTCGAGGCGGTCACGAAGACATGCTCAAGGGGGCCCAGTTTCGGAACATGTTGGGTGTGAACCCAGAACTGGTAAACCAGGTTGATCGCGCCGCTACTGATAAGGATTTCAGCCGGAATGCCCACATAAAGCCACGGCACGTAAAAAATAAAGCCGAACAAGCCGCTGCCGGATTGGCGCAGAGCCGTTCCCAGGTTGTAGTCCTCGCTCTGGTGATGGACCACGTGAGCCGCCCAGAACAAGTTTACCTCGTGGCTGATCCGGTGGAACCAGTAGTACGAAAAATCGTAGGCCAGCAGCGCAAATATCCAGATGCCAATGCCCTGGTCGGGAAGATCGAAAAGGTGATAGCCGCCAGCCTCGGTCTCGTAAAACCAGGCGCCAAGGCCAAGGAAGACGAGTCCGCGAAGGCGGCTGATACTACCCAGCGAAATACTGGTGATTGTATCTGCGACCCGGTAGGTGTTGCGTCCCCGCGCCAATCCATAAAGCCATTCCGCCAGGATCAGGAAAATGAACACGGGAATGGCGTAAAGAATAATTTTCATGGCGAATCTTCATGCTAACAGTCTTCCGGGGTCAGAGTAAAAACGGGTTTCAAAACCCGTTTTTACTCTGACCCCGAGCGAGTCATAATAGAACTGCCATCCCATGTTCACTCGGTAAGGGAGAATATAAAGTGAATACCAACCGGATAAATAAACAGAACGGTTCTGCTGTTTTCAACGTGATTATACTGCTGCTCGTGGCATACGGGATCTTTGTAGGCATTCAGTATGCACCAATCATGATCGAGTCAAGGACCATCGACGCCATGCTGAACAGCATCGAACAATCGAACAAAACGGCACCTGCCGAGAATATGCAGGCGGTCGAGAACATGCTCAATAACCAGCTGTATATCAACGAAATGACCCACATGAGAGACAGCTTCGATATCGATTACATGGATCGTGCCTATACGATTCGAGCCAACTACGAGCGGTCCCTGAATCTGGGTTTTGACCAGAAAACCCTGAAATACCAGAAAAGCAAGACACTTCGATGAACAATTCATCACGGAAACTGGATCTCATCGTTTTTGGCGCCACGAGCTTCGTGGGCGAAATATTGTGCCAATACTTGTGCAGGGAGTACGGCACGGATGCCGAGGTCAAATGGGCGGCAGCAGGACGTTCCCGGGACAAGCTGGAAAAATTGCGCAACAGCCTGGGTAAGGAAGCCCGGAACCTGCCGTTGCTGACGGCCGATGCCGGGGACGAATCCTCGTTAAAAAGCCTTTGTGAACAGACCCGGGTCATCGCTTCCACGGTGGGCCCCTACGCGCTCTATGGCGAACCCCTGGTGAAGGTATGCGCAGCAACGGGAACGGACTACTGCGACCTCACGGGTGAGGTGCAGTGGGTCGAGCGCATGATCAACCGGTACCAGGAGCAGGCCCGGAAAACCGGAGCACGCATTGTGCCGAGTTGCGGCTTTGACTCAATCCCCTCGGACATGGGTGTGTGGCATCTTCAAAATGCGGCGAGGGCTCAGTTCGGGCAGCCGTGCGAGACGATCCGGATGCGGGTGAAAGCCATAAGGGGCGCTGCCTCGGGCGGTACGGTCGCCAGTATCCTCAACATCGCCAAAGAAGCATCAAAAAGCCCGCAACTGCGCAAAGCGCTCGCTGATCCCTACTTCATCTGCCCGCAGGGCCATGGATTCAAAACGCGTCAACATAACGTGACCGTCCCCGAATACGATCCTGATTCAAAGCAGTGGGCGGCCCCGTTCATCATGGCGGGGATCAATACCCGCGTGGTTCACCGGAGTAATGCGCTCAGCGGCAAGGCTTACGGTGAAAATTTCCGCTACGACGAGTCCATGCTGATGGGCAGCGGGGTCAGCGGCCGACTCAAAGCCACTGGTTTTGTCCTGGGGCTGGGCGCCTTCCTCGCCGGCGCAGCGATCAAGCCCGCCCGCTGGATGATGGAGAGCTTTATTTTACCCAAGCCCGGTGAAGGCCCCAGTCCGGAGGCTCAAGCGCGGGGTTTCTACGATCTTCGATTTTATGGACACACGGCGGACGGCGAAACAATAAACTCAAAGGTCACTGGAGACCGCGACCCCGGTTACGGCTCCACTGCCAAGATTCTTTCCCAGGCGGCCCTGAGCCTGGCTTTCGACATTGGAAAAGAAGAAAAGGGTGGGGGCTTCTGGACCACGGCCACGGTATTCGATCAACGTTTCATTGATCGGCTTGAAAGCAAAGCGGGGTTGAAGTTCAGCATCGGGGCATCCGGCAGGCAGTAATCTTGGTGGTGATTCCATTCATTGGAGCAGCTGACGCCGAAAATCTCTTGTGTCAGGCGAATAGATAGAACAGGAATTATGGTATATATCAGTATATACTTTGCATTATGCTGTTCATAAACAAAGTCTGCCTCGCGCTGGAACAGGCGGGTGTCAGGTACGCCATTGTGGGAGGTTATGCCGTTGCCCTTCACGGGGCCGTGCGGGGTACGATGGATATTGATGTGGCGATCAATTGGAACCTGAATTCTTTGCGTAAAACTGAAACTGCACTCGGAGAAATTGGGCTGGTTTCCAGGTTGCCGGTCAGTGCCGGTGAAGTATTCAGGTTTCGCGACGAATACGTCAAAAACCGAAACCTGGTTGCCTGGAATTTTTTCAATCCCGAGGATGTCTCGCAGCAAGTGGACATCATCATTACGTACGATTTGAAGGGCAAGGGCCGTCTGCGGCTGCAGACAAGGTCGGGCGAGTTGCAGTTATTGAAACTGGCCGATTTGATTAAGATGAAGCGTCAAAGCGGCCGGCCACAGGACCTCGAGGACGTGAAGGCATTGGAGAAACTTTCATGAAAGCCACCCAGTATTTTTCAGACGATTACCTGGAACAATGCCGAGGCATGACGCCGGACCAGGTCATCCAGTTCCTCGAGGATTTTCGCCAGCTCCATGGCACTCGGCCGTCTGCCAGCAAGTTGATCAGCATGAAAGTTCCAGAGGATTTGCTAGGGGCATTCAAGATGAAGGCCAATCTTGCCAACACACCTTACCAGTCACAAATCAAGGTTTTGATGAAACGCTGGGTTCTGTCAGACTGATCAGCACACCCAGGCTATTCAGCGAAGGCTTGCTGCACGGTGCGGCGCCCACCTGCCGGGCCAGGTCGGCGATTTCCGGAGGGAAGTACACTTTGGCTTCGCAATGCAAACGCCCTTCCGATTCGTGCTGAATGTAAACAGCCGGTTCATTCGGTGCACCGTGATTCCCGTAGGTCGACAGGAACAGTGCCTTAATTCGTTCCAAAGGCTCCCCCGCAAGCATGGCGTCTCCAAGATTGATCGAGTACCAGGTATTAATCGGATTCACTCTACACTTTCAGTCAATGCAGCATTCCGGCGAGCCGTTGACGGATCAGTACTTCTGCCTCGGCCATGATGGTATCGAGCAATTCCTGACAGCTCGGGATGTCGTGGATCAATCCGGCCACCATGCCGCAACTCCAGGCGCCTGCATCCATTTCACCTTTCTGCAGCACCTTGCGATTCTCCGTGCCCGCAACAAGGTGGCGCACATCATCGATCTCCAGCACCTCGCCGGCGGCAGCCTTGTCACGCTCGATGCGCAGAATTTCCTCCACCGCGGCGTTGCTGAGCACCCGTTCCGTGTTGCGCAGAGGGCGCATGATCAGGCGGGTATCCAGTTCGGTCGCTGCGACCAGGGCGCGTTTCACATTTTCATGAACCGGCGCTTCCTTCGTTGCGATGAAGCGCGTGCCCATGTTCATTCCATCTGCGCCCAATGCCAGCGAAGCAACCAGGCTGCGGGCATCGGCCATGCCGCCGGATGAAACGAACGGAATTTTCAACTCCTCCGCCGCTCGCGGCAGCAGGATCATGTTGGGAATGTCGTCTTCACCGGGGTGTCCTCCGCATTCAAAGCCATCGACACTGACGGCGTCGCAGCCGATCGCTTCGGCCTTGAGTGCATGACGCACTGAAGTACATTTGTGAATGACCTTCACGCCGGCTTGCTTGAGGCGCGGCAGATGCTCCTGCGGATTACGCCCGGCGGTTTCAACAATCCTGACACCCCCGGAAATGATGGCGTCGATAAACTCGGGGTAAGGCGGCATGGCAAACGCCGGCAGAAAGGTCAGGTTCACGCCAAAGGGCTTGTCGGTCATTTCGTGGCAACGGGCGATTTCTTTGGCGAGGTCGTCCGGCGTGGGCTGGGTGAGCGCGGTAATGATGCCGAGGCCGCCGGCGTTGGACACGGCTGCAGCCAACTCCGCGTAGCCTACATAGTGCATTCCGCCCTGGATAATGGGGCGTTCGATGTTGAACAATTCAGTAATTCGGGTTTTCATTTTGTGAGTTCCCTGCTTTGATCGGTCAGACAGCGCTGTGCGACTCCAACTGCAAATTGGATCATGGCGGAAGACTGCAGTCCATAAGAGTCTGACGCCTGTTTGATTTCAATAGCGATGGAGTTCAAAGCACAGTTCAATTTATGATGCAAATGCTGAAAAGGAGAATCCTGATGCACAAGACCCATCGATACCTGACGCGTAAAAATTTACATCCCGTTCACTTATTGACAGGCCTGGCACTGACCGTACTGCTCGGATTCCCAGCCCCGCGAATGTTGCAGGCAGCGGATTCAGCCGAAAATGACGTGCGCTGCACTGAAATAGCTTTCAGCCTGTCAGTGGAGAACAGGGATAGCGGGGCCTTTGCATCATTCCTCGACGAAGATACGCGATTCATCGGCCAGTCTGTGCTGAGGGGGTCAAGCGCGGTGGCTGAAGGCTGGTCCGTGTTCTTCACGGAATCCGGTCCGGAGTTGGTATGGCGTCCGTACATTGTCGAAGTGGCGGCGACAGGTGACCTGGCGCTGTCCAGGGGGCCTTACAGGGCGCGTGCATTGAACGCGGAAGGAGAATTGGTCGAGTCCTGGGGTATCTATAACTCGGTTTGGCGGAAGGAGCCCGACGGAAAGTGGAAAATTATTTTTGACGCGGGGAACGAGGGTGAAAACCAGGTAACGGAAGAATTGAAAGCACTGATTGATCTGCCCGTTGATAATTGCGGGTTTTAACAAGGAGAGCAGGATGAGACTGGTGATCGCCAACAGGAATTATTCAAGCTGGTCATTGCGGCCCTGGTTGTTGCTGAGCGAGTTCGGGCTTGAATTCGAACTGACCGAGGAATCGCTGGCGGGTAACGATTTGAAGAAACGGCTTCGCCGGCATTCCCCTTCCTGCAAGGTTCCGGTTTTGATCGATGGCGATTTGACCGTCTGGGACTCGCTGGCGATATGCGAATACGTGTCGGAACAGTACCTGGATGGCAAAGGCTGGCCTGAATCCGCCGGCGCCAGGGCGCATGCCCGGTCCGTCAGTGCGGAAATGCATTCCGGCTTCATGGGTTTGCGCTCAGAAATGCCGATGAACATACGGGCAAAACGGTTCGTCAGGCCGTCAAGCGCCGCAATAGCCGACGTGGTCCGAATCGATGAAATCTGGTCAGAATGCTGCGAGCAATATGGCGGCGAGGGCGACTGGCTGTTTGGCAGGTTTTCAATCGCAGACTGCATGTATGCGCCGGTCGTGATGCGTTTTGTTACCTATGGCGTCGAGCTTTCCGGTGCTGCCCGGCGATATGTGGACACGATGCTGGGCAACGACAGTATCAAAGCCTGGATCGAAGCGGCTTGCAGGGAGACAGAAATTATTCCCGGGGATGAAGCGGGAGAGTCCCGGCCATGAGAAACATTTTCCTGTCAATGCTTGCCCGGCTACTAGCCCTGATCCCGGTGTTTTTAAGCTTTCCGGTATCGGCGGAAATCCTGGTGGTGACCGCAGACCGGATGCTCGATGTGCGGGCGGGCAAGATGACCGGTCCGGTCAGCGTGGTGATCGAGGACGGCCTGATTACCGGCATCAACCCGGCCAGCCTGCCCGGCGATGCGCCCGTGATCGGCCTGGGCGACCGCACCTTGTTGCCCGGATTGATGGACATGCACACGCACCTGACCCTTGATTTTTTTACCGGCTCAGACTGGATCACCATGCCGGTATTGGAAACCGCGCCGGACTGGGCCATTCGCGGAGTGGCATTTGCTGACCTGACCCTGCAAGCCGGCTTCACCACGGTTCGCGATGTCGGCGCAAATGCCGGTTTCCCGGACGTTGCGCTGATGCGCGCCATCGACCGTGGCACCGTTCCGGGTCCGCGCATATGGCCATCAGGACATTACATCTCCATCACTGGCGGGCATTGCGACGTGACCGGTTTTGCCCCTGGAATACTGGAGTTTGGTCCCCGGCAGGGTATAGCCGATGGCGTGGACGAAGTGATCAAGGCAGTGCGTTACCAGGCCAAGCACGGTGTGCGGGTGATCAAGGTCTGCGCCACTGCCGGCGTATTTTCATTTTCCAAGCAGGCGCCGATCGGTGCGCAGCAATATTCACTGGAGGAGTTGCAGGCCATCGTGCGCGAGGCCGGCAAGCTTGGCATGAAGGTTGCCGCACATGCGCACGGCACCGAGGGCATCAACGCTGCGGTGCGGGCGGGGGTTGCCTCGATAGAACATGGCTCCATGCTGTCGGATGAATCGGTCCGCCTGATGAAGGAATACGGCACCTACCTTGTGCCCAACCTCTATATCAATGACCTGGAACTCCCGCCCGAGACGCCGGACGAGATTGTGAAGAAAAACCAGTACCTCAGACCCATCGTCGTCGAAAGCCTGCAAAAGGCGCTCGATGCGGACGTCAAAATGGCGCTGGGTACCGACTCAGGGGTCTATCCGCACGGTGAAAACGGCCGGGAATTTGCAGCCCTGGTGCGCAATGGCGTTCCCCCGATTCATGCTCTGAGGATGGCCACGATCTACGCGGCGGACTTGTTGGGCGTTGATGACCGGGGCGAGATCGCTTTGGGTAAACTGGCCGATATCGTGGCGGTTGATGGCAATCCGCTGGCCGACATTACGGTGATGGAAAACGTGCGCTTCGTGATGAAGGGCGGCCAGGTTTATAAACAACCCTGACTTTCTCAAGACTTGAACACCAGGGTATTGGACCGACCCGTCAGGTCAATCAGCCGCCCCCGGCCAGTTCGCCCACCACTGCCGGAACAGCCGCCACTGGGTTTTCAACAAATTGCGCTGACCGGGGCTGAGCGCATCCGAGGCGTTGAAGTGATGCGCGTATTCCGGGTTGCCTTCAAGCTCCATCAGGTACTTGTAATAGAGCACCAGGTCCGGGCCTTCATCGAAGGATGAAAGCACGGCCAGGGCTTCCTGTAACTCCAGCGCCAGCCGGCGTGCGCCAGCATCACCCACAGCCGCTTTCTCACACAGGCTGACATAACGTAAAATTTCCCTGGGCAGCGCATTTCCCACGCCGGTGATGGCGCCGGTCGCGCCGCAATTCACGAAGCCGTGGTACACCTGGGTATCAACACCGACCATCAGGGTCAGGTCGGGATCGCCGCTGGTGATGAATTCAGCCGCATAAGTCAGCGCATCCGGCCCGCCAAATTCCTTGAAGCCGACCAGGTTTGGATGGTCGCGCCGCAAATCAAAAAACAGATCAGCCCGGGTTTCGAAACCGTAATAGGGGCTGTTGTAAATGACCGCCGGCAGATCACCGGCCGCGCTTAGAATCCCGGCGAAATGGGCCCGCTGGGCCGCGGGAGAAGAGCCCCGCGAAAGCACCCGCGGGATGACCATCAGGCCGGCCGCCCCGACTTCGCTGGCGTGTGCTGAGTGTGCTGCGGCCAGTTTCGGATTCTGCGCACCGGTTCCCACCACCACGGGCACCCCCGCGTCGACCAGGCGGCGCACGCCTTCCTGCCTTTGAGCGTCGGTGAGCAGGGGCCAGTCTCCCATCGAACCGCAATACACGACTGCGCGCATCCCGAGGGCGACCAGTTCGAGTCCTTTGGAAACCAGCGCATCGAATTCGGGCGTTCCGTCCGCCCGGCAAGGTGTCATGAGCGCGGGGATACATCCACTGAATATGTTCTGCTGATCGTTCATCATCGTTTATCCGTTGGCGCGCCCCGGTCCACTTGGGAGGGTAGTATGTAAGGAATCGCAGAGTATACGAAAAGCTGGCTGCCAGATCAGTTTTGTGCGTTGACTTTTACTTTCTGGAAATGAAAAAAGTTTATAATTTGCCAATCACTCAAGCTGGGGTTTATCCCGTGTTTATCAGGAAAACAAGAGAAACGGACGATGCAGACTGGTTGACCCTGAGAAGTGAATTTATCCCGGAGTTGGATCCGCAGGAACAACCCGGGTACCTCGCCGCATTCGCCCGTGATTCAGCCGATTTCTGCGCCTTCATCGCCAGCGATCAGGATGGTGAAGCACTGGGTTTCGCCGAAGTGTCGATTCGCACCGATTACGTCAACGGCTGTCACCACCGGCCGGCCCTGTACCTGGAGGGAATTTTCGTGCGGCCGGAGTGCCGCGGGCGGGGCGTTGCCCGCGCGATTTGCTCCGTTGCTGAACGATGGGGCCTGGAAAAAGGCTGCCGCGAATTCGCATCCGATGTCTATATTGACGACGACAACAGCCTGGCGGCGCACGCCGGCCTGGGTTTCGAGGAAACCGAGCGCGTCGTCTACTTCTGTAAACCACTGCAAGCCTCGTAATTTTGGGCTGGAGCATTCAATGAACGCGCGAAGCAAGCATAGCAAGGGAAGCCTGGCGGGAAAAAATCTGCTGGTGGTCAATACCGGCAACCGCAAGAAACGGTTCACGTTGAAGCGTCTCAAGGAACTTGGATGCAATCTGATTATTGTTAATGCGTCCGTGAACTGGGCCAAATCCTATGCCGCTCACTGGATTCTCACCGATACCAACGACCACACGGCTGCGCTGAGAGCCGTGCATGATTTTTTTGCAGAGAACCCCGGGCTCGGGCCTGACGGTGTGATCACGTTCTGGGAAGATGACGTCCTGCTCACGGCCCGTATCCGCGACCGCCTGGAACTGATCGGGATTCCCTATGAAATCGCCAGGATCGCGCGCGACAAGCACATGTTCCGTTCCTTTTGTTCTGAAAACGGGCTTCCCGCGCCGGGCCATGCGTTGATCGAATCTGGCCAGGACCCGCTGAAGCGCGTGGCCGGACTGACTTACCCCATGGTGGTCAAACCGGTTTACGGCGCCAGCAGCGCGTATGTCGTCCGGGTCAACAATGACCAGGAAATGACGGACACCATCGACTACATCAGGAAGAGCATTTCCACGGAAGTTGAATCGGCCCTGGTGGCCGGCACTGCGATCATGGCCGAGGAATATATCGACGGCAACGAAGTGGACATCGATATCCTGCTGCAGAATGGCAAACTCAAGTTCTGGTCGATGAGCGACAACGACGCGACCCGCGAACCGTTCTTCGTGGAAACCGGCCAATGCATACCTTCGCGTCTGTCTCCATCACAGCAAGCCGAACTGGTTGACCTGGCGGAAGAAATACTCGAGCGCATGGGCGTTGAAAACGGCTGTATTCACTTTGAAGCCAAGTATGGCTCACGGGGGGCAATGCCCATCGAAGTGAACCTGCGCATGGGCGGCGACGAAGTGTACTACTTCGTCAAAACGGCCTGGGGCGTCGACCTGATCGAAAACGCAGCCCGCATCATGACCGGGCAATACATCCGCCCGATCATAAAACCGGAAAGGCCGAAAAAGTATGTCTCGGGCAAGTACTTTTTGCCTGAATATACGGGTGTTCTGGCTTCCCTGGCCTTGCCAAAAACCGTGGAGTCGGGCGAACTGCAGTTTTTCAAAAAAGTGGGTGACGCGATTCTCGCACCACCGCACGGTTACGACTACCTGGGCTGGGCTTATGCCGTGGCTGATACGCTGGGTGAAGCCGAAGAACGCATTGACCGCATCATGGGCAGCGTTGAAATTGAAGTGGCGAAGTTCGCCCGTGGCTCATCACTGGGTAAAACGATACGCAGGAATTCATTGTCTTCGGCACGACTGGCAAAGAACGCTGTATTGAGCGCCGCGCGCATCGAGCACATCCGTGCTTTGCCAATGGCGAAGCAACGCAGTTTGCACGTCGGCATCGCCAGTAACGGTTTCGCGGACAGTCCCGACCCGATCGAAGCCGAACTGACTTCTGACGCCCAGAAAATCGCCGAGACCTTGTCAGGGCGCGGTTACACGACCAGCTTTCTGGATTTCAACTTTCCCTTTGAAGCCGTTCAACAGATCCAGGACAGCAAGGTCGATATCGTTTTCAACATGTGTGAACGGATCAATCATTCCAGCCTGCTCGAACCTCACGCCGCTTCGCTGTTCGACATCCTGCGGATTCCGTACACCGGATCGAATCCCTTCACACTGGGCTTGTGCCTGGACAAGATCCGGGTCAAGAAACTGCTCAGCTTCCACCGTATTCCGACACCGAGATGGGATTATCTGTACGAGGCCGAAGAGTCTTTCGATGAGAATTTTCCGCTGCCTGCCATCGTCAAACCGGCCAACAGCGACAGCTCACTGGGAATCACCAATGATTCAGTGGTTGCGACACGGGAAGCGCTTATAGAGCGCATCGATTATGTTCTGCATGAATTGAAACGTCCGGCCCTGATCGAGGAGTTTATCGACGGCGATGAATACGATATCTCGATTCTTGGCAATTGGGACGATACCCAGAGGATTCTGCCGCTTTCGCGGTCGGTGTTTACCGCCATGCCGGAAGGCTACTGGCACATGTATCCCTACGAGGCCAAATTCCTCGGCAGTGAAATTCATAAGAAGAGTATCGAAGTGCAGCGCCCGCCCAAAGGAGTACCGGGCAAGTTGACTTCACTGGTCTCCGAAATCGCACTCGATGCTTTCAACGTGGTAGGTTGCAGTGACTACGGGCGTGCCGAAGTGCGCGTCGACTCGAACGGCAACCCGTATGTACTGGAGGTCAATCCGAACCCGTCGATCGGGCCGACCGACTGCGTGCCGTCCGTGGCCGCCCTGGCGGGTATGGACTACGGGGATTTCCTTGAAGAAATCCTGCGCCTGGCAATCCGGCGTTACAAAGACCGTCCGCCGTATTATCATTTGCAAATGTCGACGCTTTAAAAAAAGGGGTTTGTTATGAGAAACAATGTGAAATTTCCGGTGCTGCCGGAACTGTCGGGCATTGATTTTTCATCCACTTCGGATGTTTGCGCATTGACCAGGGAACGCTGCCGGCAAATGTTCGGACCGCAACTCGATGACTTTATCGATGAATTCATGAAAGTCACGGAAGGCCTGTTTGCAGGACGTCAGCCCGGATTCCAGGCCATCGATACGGGTTACCACAACATCAGCCATACCCTGCAAGCCACTTTGTGCCTGGTTGAATTGCTTCATAACAGGCACTTTGCCGATGCCATCCCCAAAATCCGTAGTGAAGACTTCAAGCGGGCGCTGGTGGCCGTGCTATTCCATGACATCGGTTATCTGAAGAGAACAGATGACACCGAGGGCAGCGGCGCCAAGTATACCCATCTGCATGAACAGCGTTCCTGCAGTTTCGCCCGCGAGCATCTGCTGAAACGGGGCTGGTCGTCCGACGATATTCAGTTTGTCGAAAACCTGATCAGCGCCACCGGCCCTTCAGCTGACCTGGCGCAGATTCCATTCCGCTCGGAAATCGAACGGATGCTTGGGCAGGCGGTTTGCACGGCCGACTATGTCGGACAGATGAGTGACCCGCAATATCCCGACAAACTCCACATTCTGTTCAACGAATTCAGGGAAAGTTATCAATACCAGCAGATCCCGGAAGACGAGTGGCCGTTCACCAGCTACGAGGTCATGTTGAAAGGCACCCCGGGTTTTTGGGGGACTTTCGTCAAGCATAAACTGGAAGACGAGTGCGCGGGCATCTCTGCGTACCTTGAGCACCCGGTCAGCGGTGAGAATCCGTACCAGGAGTCCATCGTGCGCAACATGTCCACGATTGAGCAGCGGATCGCGTTGCTGTAAACATGACCGCGAATGAGTTGACGAAATTCAATAGGTTAAACCCGGATAACTACGATTCCTGCGCCATTTGTCACGAATGTGACATGCTCGTGGAGGTGGGGGATTTGCCTCCCGGTCACAAGGCGATTTGCCCGCGCTGTGGGTTTGTATTGTCCCGCGCCCATACCAATGCCGTTGACCGCATGCTGATTTTTTCCATCACTGCGCTGGTCTGTTTGATTTTCAGCAACCTGTTGGGTTTTGTGCAGATGGCAGTACAGGGTCAGGAGCGCAAAATAACGCTGTTTGAAACGGTGCAAGTGCTGTTCGAGCTGGACGAGTTTGCGCTGGCCGCATTCATGCTGATTGTCATCATTGGCCTGCCTACCCTGTTTGTTGGTGCAATCAGCTGGCTGGCCGTTTCGATCAAGCTGCAACGGGTTTCCCTTCAAACCATCAGCCTGCTGCGTTTCATCGGATATTTGCGGTTCTGGAATATGGCCGAGATATTTTTCCTGGGCATACTGATCAGCATGGTCAAGGTGGCGTCACTGGCGCACATTTCCGTGGGTTTTTCATTCTGGGCTTATGGTCTGTTCAACCTGTTCCTGATTGCCGCCATGATGCACGTGGATAAATTTCAACTGGCCCGGATCATCAGGCGCACGGTTCGGCAGACGCAGGTGATGGTCAATGGCGGCTAACCAGGACGCACTGCACGGGCACCATTTGCTGAGCTGTTATCACTGCGAAACGGTTCAATCGGCAGTGAACCATCGTTGCAGTTTCTGTGGCCACGCCATTCATGGCCGCAAGCACCAGGGTTTGCAGCGCAGCTGGATTTTCATACTCACCGCCCTGCTGTTGTACATCCCGGCCAACCTGATGCCGATCATGGTCACCAGCCAGGGTGGCAAGGAATCTTTCAGCACCATTGCCGGCGGTGTCATTTTGCTGTGGGAGCATGGCTCCCACATGATTTCAGCCATCATATTCATCGCCAGCCTGCTGGTTCCTCCGGCCAAATTTATCGCCTTGATATGGCTTTGCCTGTGTGAGCAGTTCAAGTTGTACAATAGCCCGCAAGGTAAAACAGTGATTTACCGCACCGCTGAATTTATCGGCCGCTGGTCGATGCTGGATGTTTTTGTGGTGGCATTTCTGGCCAGCCTGATCCAGATGGGTAATTTGATGTCCATTTATCCGGGTCCGGCAGCGCTGGCTTTTGGCGGGATGGTGGTATTTACCATGCTCGCCGCCAACAGTCTCGATCCAAAGATGTTCTGGGATGAT
>JAHEFT010000066.1 GCA_024640025.1 Chromatiales bacterium | reverse complement strand
GCGACTCAATCCGGTTTCAGTTCAAACCTGGCAGGTGATTTCCCCCAACCGCTTGGTCAGCAGGTTGTTTTCGCGGTAATCGATCGGAATCACGACCAGGCTGGGACCTTCTTCCGACAGCGCTGTGTCCAGCGTTGCAGCCAGGTCCGCGCTGTTTTTTACAGCGTGCCCATTCCATCCGAAAGCTGCAGCAAGCTGCATCCAGTCGGGATTGCTGAAGGATAGGTCCGTGTGTTGTCCGAAGTGGGTGTCCTGCTTCCAGGAGATGAGTCCGTAGGCGTTGTCTTCCCACACCATCACCGCAAAGTTGCAGCCCAGGCGGCGCGCGGTTTCCATTTCCTGCATATTCATCAGGAACCCGGCATCGCCTGCGATCGCCAGGATGCGCCGTTCAGGATGCACCAGGCTTGCTGCAATGGCGCCGGGAAGGGCGAAACCCATCGAGCAGAAGCCGTTCGGTATCAGGCAGGTATTCGGCTCATGGCACTGATAGTGCCGCGCGATCCACATCTTGTGCGCGCCGACATCCGACAACAGGATATCCTCCGGGCCCATCACTTTCCGGGCGTCCCAGATGGCTTTCTGCGGGCGGATACTGCCTTCCGTGCGGTCTTCACTGTGCTCGGCGAAGTCAGCAGACATCTGGCTGCGAATCCTGTGCTGTGATTCAAAATCGAACTGGAACCCGGGGGATTTCTGCACCCGCTCGTTGAGCATCCACAAGGTGTGCGCCAGGTCGCCTATCAGTTCCACCTCGGGTTGATAGTGCTCGTCGATCTCGGAAGCCAGGAAATCGGCATGGATGATCTTTTTGTCCCGATCAGGGTTCCATGACCTTGGCTGGTATTCAACCATGTCAAGGCCCAGTGTCAGCACCAGGTCGGCATCATCGATCGCCTGGTTGACGCGGTCCTTCGAGCCGAGACCGACCGTGTAGAGACAGTACTCAGCATCCATATCCACGCAGCCCTTGGCCATAAACGTGCTGATGACCCCGATGCCGGTAGCCTCGCAAAGCAAGCGAAGCTGTTTGCTGGCCCGTTTCCTGATACAACCGTTGCCCGCAATAATGACCGGGCGACGGGCCTGTTGAAGCATCGAAAATGCCCGGTCCACGATTTTGTCGTCCGGCACCGAGCGGCGAAACCGTCGCGGCGCCAGGGGCAACGCCGCGGTTTTCATTGCCGCCACATCTTCGGGCAATTCGATGTGCACGACACCCGGTTTTTCAGTGCGCGACAGGCGCACCGCCTTGCGCATGATCTCGGGAATGGTATCCGGATTGACCACCGACACGGCCCACTTGGTCACCGGCCGGAACATGCCCACGACATCCATGACCTGGTGTGATTCCTTGTGCAACCGATCGGTCGAGCCCTGACCGGTCAGCACCAGCATCGGCGCGCGGTCCATGTTGGCATCGGCGACGCCGGTGATCAGGTTGGTCGAACCGGGCCCCAGCGTGCCGAGTGCGCCGGCCGGATTACCCGTCAGGCGGCCATAGACTTCCGCCATGAATGCGGCGCCCTGCTCATGCCGGGTGAGAATGAATTTGATGCGCCCGGAGGTCTCAAGGGAAATCATGAAGTCTGCGTTTTCTTCTCCGGGCACCCCGAAGATATATTCGATGCCTTCTTCTTCCAGACACTTCACCATTAAATCGGAAGCTTTCATTGCGCCACCCTATGTTGATATACAAAAACTATCAGAAAAATCATTTAAATCAATTTTATTTATAGGACAGTAGCCTATAGAGTATATGTCGACCTCAAACTACATGGAGCTAAACATGAGTATGGAAATCAATATTGGAATCAACGAGCAGGACCGCCAGGAAATCACCAAAGGCCTGTCAAAATTGCTCGCTGACAGTTATACCCTGTACCTCAAGACCCACAATTATCACTGGAACGTCACGGGCCCTCAATTCAACACGCTACACCAGATGTTTGAAGGCCAGTATACCGAACTGGCATTGGCTGTTGACGAGATCGCCGAGCGTATCCGGGCGTTGGGTGAGCCGGCGCCGGGCTCTTACAAGGCCTTTTCCGCGCTGACATCGATCGAAGAAGAAGACGGTGTGCCGGGGGCGGAAGAGATGGTGCGCGAATTGGTCAAAGGACAGGAAGCCGTTGCCAGAACCGCTCGCGGGGCATTTGCTGCAGCCGACAAGGCAAGTGATGAACCCACAGCAGACCTGTTGACGCAGCGCATGCAGGTGCACGAGAAGAATGCCTGGATGTTGCGTAGTATGATTGCCTGAACCCATACGGGGTATCGGATCTAATCCGGCAGTATGCAATCAGAACTACGGGAGCAATGACGACCGTGAAGACAACCGTGTTACTTATCAACCTGGGCACGCCGGACAGTCCGTCGGTCAGCGACGTCAGAAGCTACCTCTCGCAATTTCTGAACGATCCGCGGGTCGTCGACCTGCCCTGGCTGCTCAGAAAGATCCTGGTCAACCTGATCATCGTTCCGTTCCGGGCGCCCAAAAGCGCCAAAATCTATCAAAAACTGTGGACGGAAGAGGGCTCGCCCATCATTTTCCATGGGCAAAAGGTGCAGCAACTCCTGCAGGAAAAACTCGGGGCAGACTACTCCGTTGAACTGGCCATGCGCTACAAGAACCCGGGTATTCCGGAAGTTCTGGAGCGCATCAGAAAATCGAATCCGGAGCGAATTATCGTGGTGCCGCTGTTCCCGCAATATGCCTCTGCGAGCACCGGATCCGCACTGCAGGAAGTGTTCGACGTGGTCCGGAACTGGTGGGTGATCCCGGAAATGACCCTGCTCAGCCAGTACTGGGATCATCCGCTGTTTATCAAAGCGCTGATCGAGGTTGGTAAGCAGTACGATTGGCGCCAGTATGACCACGTGCTTTTTTCCTATCACGGGCTGCCGGAACGGCAGGTAGACAAGGTCTACGACGGCGGCGTTTGCAAAGACCGCGATTGTGAACATGAAGTAACCGACGAAAATAAGTACTGCTACAAAGCCGCCTGTTATGGCACCACCCGGCTGCTGGCGCAGGGTCTGGGCATCCCGGAAGAGAACTACACGGTGTGTTTCCAATCGAGGCTCGATAAAAAATGGCTGGAGCCCTTCAGTGACCATGTCGTGGTTGAGCAGGCAAAGAAGGGCGCCAAAAAGCTATTGGTCTTTTCGCCTGCATTCGTGGCCGACTGCCTGGAAACGACCATCGAAATCAGTGATGAATACCAGCTGCTTTTTGAACAGCACGGTGGTGAAAAAATCCAGTTGGTCGAGAGCCTGAATGATCATCCGGCCTGGATCGAAGCGCTTGAAGGCCTGGTAAAAGCGTAGTCATACCGTCGCAACGCCATGACACGATTAAAAGAAATCATCGAGGTCCCGCGACCCATCGCCGAAGTCTTCAGGTATACCAGTAATTTCGGCAACATCGAGCAATGGGATCCGGGCGTCAGTGAATCAGAGAAGCTTTCCGCCGGCCCCGTTGCACAGGGTTCCCAATTCAGGGTGATCGTGAAATCCGGCCCGGGCCATACCCGGATGGACTATACGGTGAAAAGTTTCGATCCGCCGAATCGCGTGATCCTGGAAGGGCGGGGAGGTTCGATCCAGGCGATTGACGACATTCGCTTCACCGCGACTCCGAACGGCACGCGCATCGAGTACACCGCCGATATCACGCTCAGCGGAATCGGGGGTGTGTTCCAGCCATTCATCGGCGGGCTTCTCGATCGCGTGGGCAAAAAGGCCGTTGCCGGCCTGAAACAGGCGCTATCAGGTGAGCCAGGCGTTCCGGCTGAATCGTTCGCACGAAACCTGCTCGACCGGATGATACTGCCCGGCGCCGCCGGGTTTACCCGATTCGGCTATGCGCTTCGCAAAAAATCTTGGCAACCCCTGGCCGTTTCCCTGCAGGGGCGCACCGCGGTGGTCACCGGGGCCACTTCCGGCCTTGGGCGGGTGGTTGCAGAACGGCTTGCCGACCTTGAGGCGCGGGTCGTGCTGGTGGGGCGAAGCCGGCAAAAACTGGAGCAGGCCCGGGCGGAAATTGTGAAATCGACCGGCAACCGGAACCTGGCCTTCGAGGTTGCAGACCTGGGCCGGATGACCGAGGTACGCTCACTGGCTGAGCGACTGCTCGAGCGCGAGAAGGAAATTCACGTGCTGGTGAACAATGCGGCTGTACTCCCGCTGGAACGGTCGCTGACGGATGAAGGCCTGGAATCCGCGTTCGCCACCGACTTACTTTCACCGTTTCTGCTCACGACGCTGCTGTTGCCCCGGTTGCAGGCTTCGGCGCCATCGCGCGTCATCAATGTCCTTTCCGGAGGGATGTATCTCAGCGGCATAGAGCTCGGCGATCTGCAGAATTCGCGTGGAAAGTACGATGGAAGCCGGGCCTATGCGCGTGCCAAGAGGGGTTTGATGATTCTGACGGAAACCTGGTCCGAGCGGTTCAGGGATACCGGCCTGGTGTTCAATGCCATGCACCCGGGGTGGGCTGATACACCGGGAGTGCAGACATCCCTGCCCGGATTTCACAAATTGACCCGCTCTGTCCTGAGAACACCGGAAGAGGGCGCCGACACCATTGTCTGGCTGGCCGCGGCCGCGGAAGCCGGCCGGGTCAGCGGCAAGTTCTGGCTCGACCGCGAACCGCACCTGGCTGCGGTGCTTCCCGGCACCGCCGGCGGTGAGGAGCAACGCAATGCCCTGCTCGAAGAGCTGCTACGATTGGCAGGAGAAAAGTCGGGAATGGATCTGACCGGGTATTAGCCGGGCTCTGTCTTCTTGGAGCCCGTTGAAAGCACTAAGAGGTACCGGGCGGCGTACAGGGTTTTATCGTGAAACACCGGGGAGATGAAGATTTGAATGTGAACCAGGCAGGTACGGAACCGGGTCCCATCCTGACGCACAAGCGGGAGGGCGTCACGACCCTGACGATGAACACGCCCGCCCGCCTCAATGGCTGGACCCGGCAGATGATGGACGCACTCACCGCGGGGATGAGCGCTGCCGCCCGGGATGACGAGACCCGCGTATTGGTATTGACCGGCGCCGATCCGTATTTCTGCGCGGGCGTTAACCTGGCGGGGACACTCAGCCTGGGCCACCCGCGCAAAATGCACGCAACGATCGTGAAGAACAACGAGGCGCTGTTTAACCAGTTCCTGGATTTCCCCAAGCCCATGCTGATCGCCGTCAATGGTCCGGCCATCGGGGCCAGCGTGACCTCGGCAACGCTTTGCGACGGCATCATCGCTTCGGAAAAGGCCACCTTCTCAACGCCTTTTGCAGCGCTCGGAGTCACCCCGGAGGGCTGCTCGAGCGTTCATTTCGCGCGACTGATGGGCGAGCAGAATGCCGAGAGAATGCTGGGCCCGGAGGGCTGGCGCCCCAGCGCAGCAGAAGCGCTCGAGGCCGGGTTGATCCAGTGGGTCGTTCCCCATGATCAGCTGGCCGAGGAGGCCCACCGGATTGCGCGGGAATGGATCGACGCGGGCGCCCGGCGGAGCTATCGCGGCGGCAGCAGCCGTGATGAACTCAAGGCGGTGAATGCCCGCGAATCGCTTGAGCTTGCTGACGCGTTCCTGGGCGCACCCTTTATCAAGGCGCAGTACAAATTCCTGCGGAGTAAGAAAAAGTGGGGGCCGGCGGCCATGTTCCTGGCCATGCTGATTTCACGGCCGGTCTGGTCCCGGTTGTTGTAGGAACTCAGCCGGTCGTGAACCGGTCGGGGCAAATCCCGGCAAAGGGCACACGGGAAACTCTCTTCACCTGCGCCATGGGCGGGCCGTGCTGCAGCCATTCAGCCAGCACCCTGATGGATTCGGCGTCACCGCAGGCCAGAACCTCGACGCTGCCGTCGGGGCAGTTGATGGCGTAACCGCAGAGATCCAGCCGTTCGGCCTGCTGCCGGGTGGATTCCCGGAACCAGACGCCCTGGACTCGCCCTTCTACCTGGAATTTCCAGCTTTCACTCATTTGCGGGCCAGGTCCGGGCGACGTGCACCCCATCCTGACTGTGGCGATAAGGCCTGTTCCAGCGCACGTCCCAGCGTGACCAGCTTCCCTTCCTGGAACAGCCCGGACCAGAGGTGAACCGAGTCGGGCACGGCATGCGTCGGCCCGCTGGTGTCCGCCTCGGTAATGCCGTCAATTGCCCGGGTGGACAGTTGCTCGAAACCCGCCCGCAGGGCCAGTGTCGGATGGCCGGACAGGTTGGTCAGGGCCGTGATTTCGTCTGAGGAAGGCGCGAAAAATACGTCCGATTGTGCAAAGAAGGCATGCAACTGCTGCATGACCAGGCGCCGGATCCGCTCGCACTGGACCAGGCTCACCGCGCCGGTGAAATGCGCCGTGCGGAAAACGTTTGGCCAGGCGTCGGAGATCTGGCGGCGCAGTTCATCGTCCGCCCCTGAAAGCGTGAGGGTTTCGAATGCCGCCGCCGCTTCCGCCTCGAGAATCGGGTACATGATTTCCCAGGGCAACTCGGGGAACTTCAGTTCAACAAGCTTGACACCGGACGCCTGCAGAGCCCCGAATGCAGCCCGGTCCGTTGCGGTGGTTTCAGGCGCTTCGAGCATACGGGGGTCGTAGCCGACGGTCAGGCCGGACAATGGCTGGTTGCCGTCATAAGCAAAACCATGGGCCAGCGAGCCGGCGTCCGACGGGTCGTAGCCGTTGAGCGCGGCCAGCACCAGGGCCGTGTCCTCGGCATAGCGGCAGATCGGACCGATCTTGTCGAGCGACCAGCACAGGGCCATGGCGCCGGCCCGGGATACCCGGCCGAAGGTCGGTCTCAAGCCGGTAACACCGCAGCGTTCAGACGGCGAAACGATCGAGCCCCATGTCTCGGTTCCGATGGCAAAGGCGCACAGCCCGGCGGCGCTTGCAGCCGCCGAACCGGCGGACGAACCGGAAGAGCCTTCGGCGGGATTCCACGGGTTACGGGTCTCGCCACCAAACCAGACTTCGCCCCAGGCCAGCGCGCCCAGCGCCGTCTTGCCCAGCAATACCGCACCAGCCTCGCGCATGAGGCGGGCAGCCGCGGCGTCCGTATCCGGAACCCGCTGGCTGTAGGGTGCGGCGCCCCAGGTGGTCGGGACCCCGGCCGTATCCGCCAGGTCCTTCAGGCCATAAGGAATGCCATGCAGCGGCCCGCGAACCCGGCCCGCCTGCCGCTCGCGATCGGCTTCGGCCGCCTGCTGCAGGGCCAATTCCGGAGTCACGGTGATAAAGCTTTGCAGTTGCCCGTCGTAACGGCCGATCCGGTCCAGGTACAGCCCGGTCAGCTCGGTGCTGGTGAGCTGGCCGGTTTCCATCCAGTGCGCCAGCTGTTTGATGGAAGCGAATGCCACATCGTCAGCGGATGCCGCGCGGTCTGCCATCGGCTCATCGAACAGGGTCACCGAATCGGTCTGCGCGGCATACTCGACTCCGGGCAGACGCGGATCGAACACCGTGGCCGGCGCCAGGCCATTCGGCTTCTCAATGGACCTCCATTGCATGACCTGCGCATTGCGCTGCCTGAAGTATCCTTCTTCACCCTCGACCGCCTGCCCGCCCAGCATCAGGCGCCGTTCCGATTCGGTAAACTGCAGGCCCAACAGCTTTTCCGCCTCCGCCAGGGTGCGTTCGGTGACGCGTTCATCGAATCCCGCCCAGATCGGGTCCCCAGGCTCCTCTCGCTGTGTACAGCCTGCGACCGCGGCGCCTCCGGCGGTGGCCAGGAGGCCGGCCAGTAATTGGCGGCGCTGAATGAGGGTGGTGCGGTTTCTGTTCATCCTGGTAACTCCTCGAAGCAACAGTCAATTGGAATTGATTAGGATTATACGAAGTTAGCCTGCCGAAAGTCTGATCGAACGGCACATCATCGCCACATCTTCTGCGGAAGCTGGTTTTTTAAGGCTCCCACGAATCATGGATGGGTACTGTCAACCGGAATTTAATGGGGTAATATCAGCCTCTAACAGTAAGGTAAGCCATGATTTCCGTCGTCGTGCCCGTCTACAACACAGGACAATTTCTGGAGCGCGTGATTTCTGCATTAAAGTCGCAGGACATGGATGGTTCCGGTTACGAATTGATCTTCGTCGACAACGGCTCGACGGACAATAGCTTGTCGATACTCAGCCAGCACGAGGATATCCAAACACTGCGGGAACTAAAGCGCGGTTCCTACGCAGCGCGTAACAGGGGCGTGCTCCATGCCCGCGGCGACATTATCGTCTTTACAGACTCCGATTGCTTCCCGGTGCACGGCTGGCTCAGCGCCATCAAGGCCTATTTCGACTCGCACCCACGGGCACAAGCGCTGCTGGGCCCCCGCATGTCACCCGGCAACAACCGCTCGCTTCAACTGGTTTCCGACTACGAGAACCAGAAAGCAGAGATGGTTTTTAAATCGGACGACCCGCAGGTCTACTATGGCTACACAAATAACATGGCGGTCCGCAGAGGCGCCATGGGCAGTCTGGGACCCTATGTTGAGCGCGGCCGTGGTTCAGACACCATTTTCATCCGCCGGCTGGTCGACAAGCAGGGCTGCCAGGCAGTAGCTTACTGCCCGGACATGGCCGTTCGGCATGCCGAACTGGAATCAATCGGCGTTTATTACTCGAAAATCATGACTTACGCCCGCAGCCGCATGTCATATAGTCACATCGAAACCGTGCGCCCCCTGAGCCGGGCCGAGCGTCTCGCCGTGTTCAGGGCAGCGACGCGGCACTCCCCCGTGGTGGATTCCCTGCTTCTGCTCTCGTTGCTGGTCGGCGGAGCGGTAGCATGGTGGTGGGGCGGTCTGGGTGTAAGGCAGAGTGATGCCTGAGTCGCCGGGTCCGGAGGTCGGCGGTTCGGCGACTGTCTCCATCGTCCTCGAGTGGGAAAACGCGCTCAATGCAGAGACCTCACGCACCACCCATATGCTTGAAATTCTTGGGAGACAACTGCGGGCACTGAACCCTGCATTCGGGCCCGTGGAAGTGCTGCTTGTTTTCGACGAGCGTGAGTTTCCAGAGGATCAGCTGCAAGACACCGTCAAGTATTCCCTGGGTTCCAGTGGCGATGCAGTTGATTGGCGACTGCTACCGGCAGAAACGGAAGGCTACTACTCGTGCAAGAACCAGGGGGGGCGGGCAGCCACTGGCGAGCTTTTATTGTTCCTCGACTCCGATGTCGTCCCCGAAGACGGCTGGCTGGCGCAAATGCTTGCGCCATTCATTGACCCGGGGCTGCTTTTTCTGGCCGGCAGCTCCTACATCGAGCCCGAAGGTCGGGTCGGACAGGCCTTCGCCCTGACCTGGTTTTTTCCTTTACGCAGCGAAGACGGGCCGCTATTGCCGGTCACGGGGCTTTTCGCCAACAACCTGGCCATGCGGCGGTCGCTGTTCCAGCGCTACCCTTTTCCCGATCTGATTGGAACCTCGCGCGGCAGTTGCATCGTGCTGGCGGAACAACTGCAGGCCGGCGGTATCTCCATCTACAGAAATCCCAACGCACGTGTGATACACCCGGCCCCCAACGGCTGGCGACACTTCCGCGACCGTGCCCTGGCTCAGGGCCGCGACCGCCTGATTCGCGAGCGCCTGTCCGGCACCGCCTGGAGCCGGTCCTGGGGCGGCAGTACTGGCCGGCTGATGCGGCACTGGGCGAGGTGCTGGCGAAATATCCTGGTGGACCGGCGCAAGGTCGGCCTGGGTTGGTCGGGAGTGCCCGCCGTTGGCGCTATTTCCTGCACCTATTACCTGCTTTGCTGGTGCGGCGAAACGGCCAGCCTGCTGGGCCTGGAATTCGTCCGCAGAATACGGGTCTGATCCTGCTCTCCAACCGTACATGGGCAATGATCTTTCAATCAAAGCCGACAATTGCGAGCCCATTCCCAATGCTATATCGTTGATCTCGGTCAAACTGTGAAGCCCGGTCCAATGAAAAAAGCAATTCCTGAACGTGCAGATTCTAAATTTCCAGCACTGATCCTGCTGGCGTTGCTTTGGTGGCCCGCGGCTGTGGTTGCGGATGAGGAATGTGAAGCAGCAGGGGATTATGCTTTTATCTGCGGACCGAAAAACGCCGAAGACCTTGTCCTTGTCCCCGATACCCGCTGGATCATAGCGAGCGGTATGGCGCCTGGCGCATCGATCTATCTGGTCAATGCAGAAAAGAAAACCTGGAGCGAGCTCTATCCGGCCAAAGCGCCGCGCGCTGTGCAGGACATGGAGTTATTTGGCGCCTGTCCCGGCTCACCCGACCCGAACGTTTTTCTCAGCCACGGCCTGAGCCTGCAGCCCGGCGCCGATGGACACTCGACGTTGTATGTCGTTGCCCATGGCGGGCGCGAGGCCATCGAAGTGTTTGATGTGAACGCCAATGGCGAGGCGCCCGAACTGACCTGGGTGGGCTGCGTGATGACGCCGGATGGCATGGAAGCCAATAGCGTCGCGTCGCTGGGCGACGGCTCACTGCTGGCAACCATTCCGCTGCAAACGGGCAGGACCATCAACGAGGCGCTCGCCGGAAAATCGACCGGCGGAGTGTATCGGTGGTCCCCGGGGGATACCGGCTTCACCCTGGTCCAGGGCACCGAAATGCCTTATGCCAATGGCATCGAGGCCTCTGCCGATGGACAGGAATTTTACGTTGCGTCATCCGGTTTGTTTACCGTCACGGCCTTTTCCAATACCAATCCTGCGCGCCTGCTGCGCAGCACGGAACCATTCTCGTTCGTGCCGGACAATCTGCACAGGGGCAGTCACGGAACCCTGATAACCGCCGGCCTGAACCTTGACGACCCGGTATGCGGCGCGGTGAAACGATCGGAAGAATTCGACCTTGGGGTGTTTGCCAGCTGTCCGCGACCCTTTACCGTGTGGGCCATCGACCCGCAATCCATGCAGGGCAAAACACTGGCCAGCGGCCCGGCCAACCCAAAGTTCAGCAACATAACGATGGGGTTGCCGGTCGGTGATGAGCTCTGGATAGGAACCTTCGTGGGTGATCGCATTGCCTATCGTTCGCTGCAACCAGGCGAATAAGAGAGCAGACACAGATTTTTCTGCGCTGAGTCGCCGGTTGGAACTCAGTCGTTCTCCGTCCGGACCTCGACCTGGTGATCGCCATTTTCCTGCACGTTCACCCGGATGTGGATCGGACGGCAACACACCTCGCAGTCCTCGATGTATTGCTGCTCTTCCACCGACCCGTCCACCAGCAGCGTGATGGTCTCACCGCAATAGGGGCAGCCGGTAGACGTTTCCTGGAGAAGGTTCATACATCCATAGTCTGCCAGAATCGGACCAAGCCTGTTTGCATCCACGCCCATGAGCGGCCAAACTAATCACTTAACTCTCCGCATGGATTTCTCAGGTGGAACTGATCGTTTTTGACCTCGACGGCACGCTCCTGAACCAGGAATCTGCGATCTCGGACTACACCAGCGAAACGCTCAAGCTGCTTTCCGAACGCGAAATTGCCTACACCGTCGCAACCGGCCGCACGCTGCATACTGCGCGGGCCATCCTGGAGGGGCACCAGTTCCTGCTGCCGCAAGCCTACAAAAACGGCGTGATGATCTGGCACCCGGAGCAAAGCCGTTTTTCAAGCGGCGCCATGCTGACCGCGGACGAACTCGACCATGTCGTCCAGGCCTGTATCCGCCAGGAAGTAACGCCCTTCGTTTTTACCCTGGACCAGGACCAGGGGAGTACCGTGTATCACCCGCCGCTGCAATCCGATATCGAAAAACAGCTGATTCGCAGGCTGGGTCTCGAGGACCACATCCGGGCGTGTGCCCTGGACGAGTTGCCCGGTGACGCCGCTATCACCCACGTCAACGCCATCGGCCCCAGCGAAGCTATCCAGGCGGTGCTGAGCAGCGTCAATGACGAGCCGCATCTCGTGGCCTATTCCGGATACGCCTGGGAAGGCCGGCAATGGCGCTGGCTGGACGTGCACCACAGCGACGCCAGCAAGGGCGGCGCCATCAAAATCATGAAGGAATTGCTGGGCATCGAGCGGGTCATCTGTTTCGGTGACAGCGACAACGACCTCAGCATGTTCGAGACGGCCGACGAGAGCTACGCCCCGGCAAACGCCAATGACGCGATCAAGTCCGCCGCCACGGCCGTCATCGGGCACCACGACGACGAGGGTATCGCGCGTTTCCTGCGGGAACGTTTTGCATTGAAGCCGGGCTGAGCCGGTGGCCTTAATCCAACCCGCCCGTGTTATCGGACACTGATTTCAGCACTAGGGCAGCAAAACCTGGTAACTCAGCAGAAACTGGTCGAAGTCGTCTCCGTACCGGGTGATGATACCGTTTGCGTAACCGATTTTGATGGCATGGCGGCCCAGGAACGGCACGACCAGCGTACCGCCGAGTTTTAAATTGCTCTGCGTATTCCTGAGCGCTTCGCCGCCTATGGTCTGGCGCCCGCCATAGAAGTAGGTTAAATCCAGTGAAGCCCATAAACCGGGCCGGATTCGCTTGATCAGGTTGGCTTCCGCCGAGTAAATCGGATCCTGTTCCTTTTTGCCGGACACGAATTTTTCATCATCGCCGAAAAACCAGGCGCTGGCTGCAAGCTCAAGCAGCCATTCACGAGTGAGCAGATGCACGCTGCCGAGCTTGAAGCGGGTCGTCCAGCGGTTCGAACCGACATTCACCAGCCGGTCGGAATAGTATTCGCCGGTCGGCGCTATCACCTTGATGCTTACCCCGACCAGCGGTTGGGGATCCGCGCGGAAGGCGAGGAATTCCTCCTTGTTCATTGAAGGCGCACCGCGGAGGTTAACGTTCAGGGTCATGCTGAAGTCGCCGAAAGCACTGAACTTCCGTTCTCCCGGATCGCCTTCAACCAGCCCTTTGGCTGTGCCGCTCGAGTAGGGCAGGCTGAGCAGGATATTGGATGTGCGCCCCCAGAGGTCAAGGGTTTGTGTGTAGGCCAGAACGCCCGTGTTGATCCTGGAGTCGGCCGCCTCGATCGGGATCGAAGTATCGAAAAACAGATCCCCGGTAGAGTGGGAATATCCGGCGATCAGTACCTTGGTGCCCTTGGGTGTCGGCCAGAAAAGGCGCGGCGTCAACTCCTGGGCCAGGCAGGGCGTTACCCACAGTGTGCCCGCCACGATTAGCAGGGAAATTTTCCAACGCTTTATTTTGAATAGGTTAATGAGGCGCCCCAATTAACTGGTCTGGATGTCAGGTCAGTCTAAATGCCTATCTGGCCGGATTCCAATACTCCATGCATATCTATTGACCGTATGACTTGCGGTGCAGGCGGGCGATGACCTGCATCACCTCGCCCCGTTCAGTCCGGTAGTAGCTTAGATAAGAGTAGAGCGGGTAAAGAGTGACGCCATGAACATCGACGGCCTGCACCTGTTGCTGACCTACCAGTGTAATTTCAAATGCGATCACTGCTTCGTATGGGGTGGTCCTGATCAGTACGGAACCATGACCCTGGATATGATTGACGGGATTCTGCAGCAGGCGCAGGACACGGGCACGGTCGAGTGGATCTACTTCGAGGGCGGCGAGCCGTTCCTGTATTACGCGGTGCTGCAGCGCGGGGTCGGGATGGCGGCGCGGGCGGGCTTCAAAGTAGGCATCGTGTCCAATGCCTACTGGGCGACCGAAGCCGAAGATGCGCTGGCCTGCCTGGAGCCTTTCGCCGGGATGGTGCAGGACCTGACGGTCAGCAGCGACGCCTACCACTGGAACAACGCCGACGATCGGCGCACCGGCATAGCGAAAGCGGCAGCGCAGGAACTCGGTATTCCGCTGAATGTCATCAGTGTCGCCCCGCCCGAGGCGACGCACGCGGCCTGCAGCCACGGCCAGATCGCCCCCGGCGAATCGGCGGTGGTGTTCCGCGGCCGTGCGGCGCAAACTTTGACGGCGCGGGCGGATAGACACCCCTGGGAGCAGTTCACCGAATGTCCCTTCGAGGACCTGCGCGAACCCGGGCGCGTGCACCTGGACGCGCCGGGTTACGTGCACATCTGCCAGGGCATCACGCTGGGCAATCTGCTGCAGCGGCCGCTGAGCGAGTTGTTCGACAACTACGACCCGGCGACTCACCCCGTGACGGGCCCGCTGCTGGATGGCGGCCCGGCCGAGCTGGTCCGGCGCTACGGCTTATCGTGCCAGGGGAATTATTGCGATGCCTGCCACCTGTGCGATACGGCCCGCCGCGCCCTTCGTGCGCGTTTCCCCGAAGTTTTGGCCCCGGACCAGATGTATGGGGAGTGATGACGGGTCAGGCCAGGAGCGGGTCATTTGTTTCGGCGACAGCGGCGACGAGGGCATCGCGCGCTTCCTGAGGGAGTGGTTTGGGCTGGCGTAAAGGGCTCTGACCTGGGTCATGGCATTGACGGCCAAAACATGAGCCAATAAAAGTGGCGGCAAGTACCTGTTATCCAGGCCCGCTGGATCAGGCAATCCATCTCAAGATCATCGGTGATACGGCGCCAGAAATGGCGTCAGTTCGGATTCAAGTGACCTGTGGCGCCAACAATATTATCTTCGATACGGGCGAACCGGCATACGAGGTAGACCGCAACGGGACGATCGTGGCCTGGAATGTCGCCGCCAGCCGTGCATTTGGCTATTCCAGTAAGGAAGCGCTGGGCAAGAAATGCTGGAACCTTCTGCAGGGGCAGGACGCTTTCGGAAACCAGTATTGCTGCGAGCATTGCGCCATGCGAGAGATGGCGCTTCACCACCAGTCTGTGAACCGCTGCCGAATGCGCTTTCGGACGGCAAACGGCGAATTGAAAGAATTCACCGTCAGCACGCTTGTGCTGTTCGACCGGCAGAGCCGGGAAACGCTGATTCACCTGTGCAGAGCCGAGCCCGGCCAGGCCCCGGATACGCTGGCTGTAACGACGCAGAGAAAAACAGCGCGCGGCAGTGATCATGGCGTGCTCACGCCCAGGGAAAGCCAGGTGCTCGCCCTCCTTTCCGACGGCCGTACTACCGGTGAGATGGCCACTTTACTGGGCATCAGTATCTCCACGGTGCGCAGTCACATCGAACACCTGTTGCATAAGCTGCACGCCCATAGCCGACTGGAAGCCGTTGCCACCGGCCGGCATCTTGGCCTGGTTTGAACGGCATAGGGCCGATGTCTGATCGGCCATTTTACGGTTCCGGCTGGTTCAAACAGCCCTGGAAAACCCGCTATAGCGGGAGCTCATCCTGTTTCCACCGACCCGCGGCCTGGGTCAATTGACCCACTCAAAGCATCCACCCGGCGGATTCATCCCCGCTTGCATGATTGATAGATTGAATAGACAGAACGGCCCGGTCGCAATGTTGCCGCTCCAAACGGGACATTGATCGGCAGGCAAGTTGGCCGATTCTGCTTGGTGTTAACACACAGGAGGTTACAAATGTACGCACGGCTGGTAACAGGGCATTTCAAGCCCGAAAAATTCGATTTTGCGACGAAAACCCTTGAAAAAGAAGTCATTCCCATGTTGAAAAAACAGCATGGTTTTCGTGATGAGATTTCCTTTTTCAACAAGGGTATGAAAGAAGGCTATGCGATCAGCTTCTGGGATGACAAATCCGATCTCGAGAAGTATCAGCGTGAAGTCTATCCGAAAATGAGAGACAAGATGGCCGACGTCTGGGAGACTCAGCCAGTTGCTCACGAATTCGAAGTTGCAAATTCAACCTGGTACAAGATTCACGCAGCCTGAGAAACTGTTGCACGGATCACCGCAACCCGCGGGGCGGCTGAGCGCCGCTCCGCTCCTGGGCGTTGTTCTTTCGTCCAGGCCGCCGC
>JAHEFT010000130.1 GCA_024640025.1 Chromatiales bacterium | reverse complement strand
GGTTTCGACTTGTCCTGGCAATATTTCAACCTGAACGTAAACGTGGACAAAACCGATTGGCGAGGCGGCGTTGACATGACTTACAGTGGCCCGGTTCTTTCCATTACCGGCGGCTGGTGATCCCGCTCCCGCCCGGCTCAACTGTTGGTGCTGCTGGCAGGCATCCTCGCTGCCTGCTTTTAGATAGCCGTATTATTCGGGATTTTGTTGTGGTTTAAAGGAATTCCCGGAAGCCGGGTAGAACTCTCCGACCAGTCGTGATTGAATGGACTAATCACAACCCAGAGGCTGGCCCATGAACAACGATAACTCCTCTACCGAACAACTTTCATTTGTCCGAAATTCGATTGCTGCAGCCATTCAGATCGGGCTGTTATTTCTGCTGGCGGCCTGGTGTTTCGACATTATCCGACCCTTCATTGGAGTTGTCGCCTGGGCTGCTATCATTGCGGTTGCCATTTTTCCACTGCACAACAAACTTGCTGGATTGCTGGGCGGTCGCCGAAAAACGTCGTCAGTCATCATCGTTCTGATCGGGTTGTCAATTCTGCTGGTGCCGACCTGGTCGTTGACCGGGTCGAGCATTGAAACAGCCAGGACACTCGCGCAGGGACTGGAAAGCGGAACTTTGACCGTCCCGCCACCGCGGGCGGAAGTTGCAGACTGGCCTGTGATCGGCAAGAAAGTTCATGCTGCCTGGACCGAGGCTGCCGATGGTCTCGAAGGCATGATCCGCAATCACTCTGAACAATTCAAATCATTTAGCGCCTGGTTACTGAAGACACTGGCTGGGACCGCTTTGGGGATGTTGGGGTTTGCGGTTTCAATCATCATCGCGGGAGTCTTGTTGCTGAATGCGGATGTCGGGTACCAGAAATTCAGAGAAATTGGACACCGCCTGGGAGGAGACCGTGGCGCTGATTTCGCCGATCTTTCAGTTGCCACGGTTCGTAGTGTAGCGAAGGGTGTGCTCGGCGTAGCATTGATCCAGACCTTGCTGGCGACCATCGGCTTGCTGGTGATCGGTGTGCCCGGCGCCGGTATCTGGGCCGGCATCATCCTGATATTGGCGATCATGCAGATACCGACCTTACTGATTCTGGGTCCTATCGCTATATGGGTTTTCTCTACGTCTGAACCCGTTCCAGCAACGATATTCCTGGTCTATTCTCTGTTGGTCAGTCTCAGCGACAACATCCTCAAACCCATGTTTCTCGGGCGCGGTGTGGATGTTCCCATGCTGGTGATTCTTCTGGGCGCGATCGGTGGAATGATTTCCGCGGGAATTATCGGGCTGTTTACCGGCGCTGTTGTCCTGGCGGTGGGTTACCAGCTGTTCCAGTTCTGGTTGGATGAAAACCTGCCTGAACAGAAGAACGGTTAAAGGCGATGCTAAAAAAATATCAGATTAAAAATTATAATATCATTTAATATCAATATTATATACGTATAATATATGAAATTACATCATTTACTATCAGTAACCTTATGTAGCGTTGCATTATTTTTTAACGTTTCCGCTCTGGCTCAGGAAGAAACAGAGGATGTAGCCACTGCCGCTTTTCCGGCAGCCGTCGACAAGGGTCCGGAGGACGCTCTCAACAGGGGTAATCCGCGCAGCAGCATTGCCGGTTTTCTCACCGCGGCATCTGAATTCAACTGGGAAAGGTCGGCGGAATATCTGGACCTGCGTGATCTACCCCCCGAGATCGCGGCTATCGGTGGAAACGAGTTGGCACGCCAACTCAATCATGTGCTGTCACGTTCCGTTTGGCTTGACGATTACAGTGTCAGTGACAACCCGGAGGGCCAGAAGGGCGACGGTTTACCATCGTTTCGGGACGAGCTCGTCAAAATCAACACCAGGGAAGATGTAATTACGCTCTGGATGCAAAAAGTTCCTCGCGGAGATGGTGTCAATATTTGGAAAGTTTCCAACCGTTCCGTTGCTCTGGTGCCGGAGCTTTATCAAGAATTCAGCTATTCCGCACCGGTGGAAAAAATTCGCGGCTGGTTTCCCGATGACGCCTCATTCCTTGGTGTCGAGGCTTTCAAGTGGTTCATTTTAATTGCCTTGGCACTGGTTTGCTGGCCGGCTTTCCGACTTCTGGGCATAATTTTGAGTCGCCTGTTGAGCTCCCCAACAAAAGAAGTTTACCCGCTGGTCAGAAGCCTTTTTACCGGCCCCCTGGTTTTCATCGCCATTCTAGTCACGGTTGGAACCACTCTTGAGCAGCTGGGTGCCGGCGCATATGCACAAAAAGTGATGAAAGCCAACACACTGCCTATCCTGGCAGTAGTTTGGGGTCTCTGGGCTGCCATCAATCTTTTCAGGAGCTACCAACAGGAAAAGCTGTTCGAGAAGGGGCGCCCGGGCGCAGCAAAATTATTGCAACCGCTAACGACGTTGCTCAAGTTGCTGGTGCTCATATTTGGTTCCTTGTTCTGGCTCAGCAACCTGGGAATCAACATTACAACCTTGCTGGCGGGCCTGGGCGTTGGCGGACTGGCCGTCGCGCTGGCGCTGCAAAAACCTATCGAGGACATGATGGGCGCTTTGAGCATTTTCACCCAGGCTTCGATCCGGGTGGGGGATCTTTGCCGCTACGGGCAGGAAGTAGGTGTTGTGGAAGATATTGGACTAAGAACAACACGGTTGCGTACTCTGACCAATACCGTTGTTTCCATTCCGAATGCGCGCATAGCCAGCGTGGAAGTCGAAAATCTTTCCTACAGGACCAAAATTCGTTACGCGCCAACCCTTCGTTTACGGTATGACACATCGCCAGGGCAAATCAGGCAGATCAACGGTGCAATAACGAACATGCTGCTCAGCGATTCCCGCGTATATGATGAGCCTGCGCGCGTCCGATTCCGTGATTTTGCCGAAGATGCGATCCTGATCGAGATCTATTCCTTCATCCGCACAACGGATTTCACAGAGTTCCTCGAGATAGCGGAGGAACTCAATATCGGCATCATGGAGATCGTTCAGGAAGCAGGGGCTCAATTTGCGCTCCCCGGAAGGGCCCTGCATCTCGAAGGTGGGGCCCAGGCGGCCTCGATATAAGTGCGTATAATGTATATTATGTTAAATTAGAGGTTATATTGTGATAGTCCATGGCGTCAGACTCACCCTATTGGCTCTCATGATTTTCGTCATGGTTATCATGCAGGCCTGCACTATTACGCCCTACGAGCACGGGTCCATCGACTCGGTCCCAATCGTGCAGCGCGCTGTTGTGCAGGAACAAGGCGCCTTCATTGTTCGCGCATCAGTACCCAGCAAAGAAGAAGCAAAAAAGATTTTCGGGATTCCCATTTATAGACGTGGAATCCAGCCGGTCTGGCTGGAAATTACCAACAACAGTTCAAGCCGCGCGCGCTTTATTGTGTCCAGCGTCGATCCAGAGTATTTTTCGCCGCTGGAAGTGGCTTACATGCATAAGAAATATTTCTCCAAGCAAGGCTGGATGGACATGGAGAAATTCCTGTACGCGAACACCATACCGAGAATGATTGACGCCGGTGCGACTGAATCGGGTTTTGTTTTCACCCACGCCAGCAACGGGACAAAAAGCTTCAATGTCGATGTTTTTCCCACCCGTGGCAATTTGGGCATTGAAGAATTCACTTTCTTCGTGAAAGTTCCCGGATTCGTGCCGGATCATGCTGAGATTGATTTTGACGGGCTGTATAACGAGGATGAAGTCCTTGATATCAGCCAGGGCGAAGTGGATGACATGCTGAAAACCCTGCCCTGCTGCACAACCAACCGCGGGGGCGACGGCCGGGGAATGCCGGCCAACGTCGTGTTGGTGGGAACAGGAATTGGAGTTCTAAGGGCGCTATTGCGCGCCGGCTGGACAGAAAATAGTTACGAAAAGAACGATATCTATCTGAATAATAGCAATTATTTGTATGGACGACCGCCTGATGCTACGTTCAGGAAAAGCCGGGGAAACTCCACGGAGCGAAACGAATTAAGCCTGTGGCTTGCGCCAATCCGGGTTGATGGCGAGCGTACCTGGATCGGCCAGATCAAGCACGCCGTTGGCAGGCGGTTTGAGATCAGTGAAACGTTTTTTGGTACTGCACTGGATCCCAATGTCGACGACGGCAGAAACTATCTTCTGCAAAACCTCTGGTATTCGCATTCACTGCTGGCTTTTGCGTATTCCCGCTCGGGTTTGGAAGTGCCGTCGGACCAGCCGGCCATGGATTTCGCTAACAATCCGTTTTTCTCCGACGGCATCCGCATCGTCATGTGGATCTCCGGTGGACCGGTTGCCCTGACCGATGTGCGCAATCTCAACTGGCATAAGGCGGCCAGCACGGCGGGAGACAAGCAATGAAAACATTATTGCCCCTACTGCGCCGCACGTTGCTGGCAACCGCCCTGCTCCTGCTCGCCGCCTGCGCATCGACACCGGGCCCTGTGTTTAGTGTTCCCGAGGGCGACTGGAGAGTCCGT
>JAHEFT010000129.1 GCA_024640025.1 Chromatiales bacterium | reverse complement strand
CTCAGGGGTAGAGCACTGTGTTGACATCGCAGGGGTCGGCAGTTCGAAACTGCCCGTGCCCACCATATAAATGAAAGCCGGCCTGGACACATTCCAGGCCGGCTTTTTTATGTCGCAAGCACCAAGCGCGTCTTGTGCTGATTTTCCTTCCTAGTGTGCTGCTGCCGCACCGTTTGTCGGAGAGTCGGTTCTCCTGTGCGCGATCTCAGCTTCCGCTTTCCCGGGTTCTTTCGTGAAAATCATGATCAGCGCACCGAGCATGCAGGCGACGCCGGCAATCAGGAAGGGCGTCATCCACACTTTGGGTGTACCGCCCATCGCGGCAGCGTCCTTGAACACACCGGCCAGTAATGGCCCGAGGATCCCGGCAACGCCATAGGCCGTGAAGACCCAGCCATAATTACGCCCGACTTCCCTGTTGCCGAAATAATCTGCTGTAATCGCCGGGAACAGGGCGAAGATACCGCCGTAGTTGAAGCCCACGAATGAGGCGCCGATGATCAGGCCGGCCGCCAGGCCGAAGTTGATGAAGCCATGGTACATGGCCAGCATAATGATGCCCTGGAAAGCAGACATCGCGATGATCGCGTTCTTGCGGCCGATCCGGTCGGAAAACATACCCCACAGGATGCGGCCCAGGCCGTTGAAGATGGCATACCAGGCCATCGCTGTGCCGGTAATCACAATGGCGTTTTCCACGCCGTGATACTCGAGCGCGTCCAGGCCAAACAGCTGGATGCAGTAAATAACCATCAGGCCCGCAATGGCCGATGATGCAAACACCAGCCAGATCGCATAGAACTGGGGCGTGCGCAGCATCCGGCCGGGCGTGAAGCCATTACCGTTGGACTTGGTCACAGCGGCCGCTTCAGCCGGGTCCCAGTCTTTCGGGCTGTAACCTTCAGGAGGGTTGACCATCACGAAACTGCCCAACAGGACCAGCGTTGCGAACACGATGCCATAAATCAGGAACACGCTTTGCACCGGGGGCAGGCCAAATACTTCGGCGTTATTGAGCAGGCCGCCAAACCATGAACCGGCCAGCTTCACCCAGATGGTTGCACCGAAGCCAAAGCCCGCCACGGCCAGGCCCGTTATCGTTCCCTTCTTATCGGGGAACCACTTCACACCCACTGCGATCGGCACCACGTAGGCCATGCCGATACCGGCGCCGGCCACGATGCCGATGAAGAAAAACTGCGACCAGAACGTGCTGCCAAACAGCCCGCCCAGCACGAAACCCAGGCCCAGCAACAGGCCGCCCAGGATCGTCATCAACCGCGGGCCGGTTTTTGCCTGCCAGCGGCCAGCCAGAACCATGACCAGTGCAAAGGTCGCCAGGCCGGCCGAAAATATCCACGCCGTTTGCGTGGCGGAGAATTGATAAAGCCCCTCAGGGTCGGTCAGAAGCTTGGTGAACACGGACCAGGCATAGAGGGCTCCGAGAGCCAGTTGAATCAGAATCGCACCGCCGACTACCAGCCATCGGCTTGGCATAGTATTAAGTTTCATAATAATTAAACCCGCTATATTTAATAAGGGATTGTGATGAATACGACACCGAAATGGGCCACTACTATTATCCTAAAAATTAACTTGGTTAAGGATGATTGAGGTCAGTTTTTTTAAGAATTAGATCGATATTCTTACGCGGATTCAGGCTCAAGATGGCGAGGCCCCCGTTGTGAACTTCAGGTGCCTGCTGATACCTTTCATGAAAGCAGGAATCCCCGTACAATAAACAGTATGAAAACCCGGACTCGAACTATCGTCTGAGGACGAAACCAGGCAAAGCGGAACCGAAAGGGCGCTTTGCGCCTTTTTTTGTATCCGGTACAGGTAAATATTTCAGGAGTAATACATTCATGCCAGCCATTACGCTACCCGATGGAAGCCAAAGACAGTTCGACCGCGCCGTTACGGTGATGGACGTCGCGACCGATATCGGTCCCGGGCTGGCCAAGGCGACCCTTGCGGGGGAAGTCGACGGCGTGTTGCGCGACGCCAGCCACCTGATCGAGAACGATGCGGACCTGCGCATCATCACATCGAAAGATCCGGAAGGCCTGGATGTGATCCGTCACTCCACCGCGCACCTGCTGGCCCAGGCGGTGGAGCGCCTGTACCCGGAGTGCCAGGTAACCATCGGCCCGGTGATCGAGAACGGCTTTTTCTACGATTTCTCCTATCCGCCGGGCTTTTCCATGGAGGACCTCGACCGGATCGCGGCGGAAATGCGCCGCATCGTCAAGGATGCCCTGCCGGTGACCCGTGAAGTCTGGCACCGTGGCGAGGCCGCCCAGTTTTTCCGCCAGGAAGGCGAATTCTACAAGGCAGAAATCATTGAAGATCTGCCCCAGGGCGAGGAGATCACGCTTTACCGCCAGGGCGAGTTCGTCGACCTGTGCCGCGGCCCGCACGTGCCCGATACCGGCAGGCTCGGCGAGTTCAAACTGACCAAGCTGGCCGGCGCTTACTGGCGCGGCAACTCCGACAATGAAATGCTGCAGCGCATTTACGGCACGGCCTGGGCCAACAAGAAAGATCTCAAGGACTATTTGCACCGGCTTGAGGAGGCGGAAAAGCGCGACCACCGTCGGGTGGGTAAGCAACTGGACCTGTTCCATTTCCAGGAAGAGGCGCCGGGCATGGTGTTCTGGCACGACAACGGCTGGCGCATCTACACCGAAGTGCAAAACTATATTCGCACGCAGCTGCGCCGGGCCGGCTACCAGGAAGTGAACACCCCGCAGGTGGTGGACATCAAGCTGTGGGAGAAGTCCGGCCATGCCGACAAATTCATCGACGACATGTTCCTGACCGATTCGGAAAGCCGCAATTACGCGATCAAGCCAATGAATTGCCCGTGTCATGTGCAGATCTACAACCAGGGCCTGCACAGCTACCGCGATCTGCCCATGCGGCTGGCGGAGTTTGGCTCCTGCCACCGCAACGAACCCTCGGGGGCGCTGCATGGCCTGATGCGCGTGCGCGCCTTTGCCCAGGACGATGCGCATATATTCTGCACGCCGGACCAGGTGCAGCAGGAGTCAGCGGATTTTATCGCGCTGCTCTACCGGATTTACGCCGATTTCGGTTTTAACGAGGTCCTGGTCAAGCTGTCCACCCGCCCCGAGAACCGCATTGGGGCCGATGAGTTGTGGGACCAGGCCGAAGCGATGCTGGCGGCATCTCTGGACGAAGCGAATATCGAGTGGGAGGAAAACCCGGGTGAAGGCGCCTTTTACGGCCCGAAGATCGAATTTTCGCTGACAGACACCATCGGCAGGGTCTGGCAATGCGGCACGCTGCAAGTGGATTTCAACATGCCGGGCCGGCTCGACGCCACCTACATCGATGACGACAGCGCGCGGCAAACCCCAGTGATGTTGCACCGGGCGATCCTGGGTTCACTGGAGCGCTTCATCGGCATCCTGATCGAGAACTACGGCGGCGCGTTTCCCGCCTGGCTGGCGCCGGTGCAGGCCGTTGTGCTGAATATCAGTGAAAAACAGAACGAATACTGCGAAAAGGTGGCTGAGAGCCTTGAGAATCAAGGGTTCCGGGTCGATTTGGACTTGAGAAACGAGAAGATCGGCTTTAAAATTCGCCAGCACACAATGGGCAAGGTTCCCTATTTGCTTGTAGTGGGCGACCGGGAGGTCGAGAATAGTACGATTGCCGTCAGGACTCGCTCTGGCGAAGACCTTGGCAGCATGTCCGTTAATGATTTTGCAAAACACCTTGCCGGAGACGTGGGGCGGCGGGGACGAACTGAAAACCAACAGGAGGATTGACACATCGCAGCATCAAAGCAGAAAACACGGCGCAATGCAGATATAACGGCGCCACAGGTTCGCGTCATCGACGCGGACGGTGAACAGGCCGGAATCATGACAGTTAAAGAAGCGATCGCACTGGCCGTGGCCGATGGCCTCGACCTGGTGGAGATTGCTCCCAATGGCGAGCCTCCGGTGTGCCGGATCATGGATTTCGGCAAATTCAGGTTCGAGCAGGCAAAGAAGGCACAGGTAGCCAAGAAAAAGCAGAAAAATGTCCAGGTCAAGGAAATCAAATTCCGGCCGGGAACAGAAGAAGCCGACTACCAGGTCAAACTGCGCAACGTTCACCGCTTTCTGGATGAAGGCAACAAGGTGAAGCTGACACTCCGTTTTCGTGGCCGCGAGATGGCGCACAGGGAACTGGGCGCTGCGATGCTGAAGCGGGTGGAAACCGAACTGGCGGAAGAAATCGTGGTGGAACAGTATCCACGGATGGAAGGTCGCCAGATGGTGATGATGATCGCCCCCAAGAAACACTGATCGGTTAATAAGCTTGAAATATTAGCGATTTAGCCTCAAAATACGCGCCCCGCGGAAATTCCGCGAGGCAAAAGAAGCGATGCCAAGCACCTAAGAGTCCTCAGCGACCGCTTGTGTAACGTCAAATGTAGCGTCCCTTCAGGGGACAAAAAGGAGCAAGACCATGCCCAAGATGAAAACCAATCGGGGCGCGGCCAAGCGTTTCAAGAAAACCGCCTCGGGCGG
>JAHEFT010000065.1 GCA_024640025.1 Chromatiales bacterium | reverse complement strand
ACACCGTCGGCAGCGCAGCGGCAGGCCGCTTCGTAAATGGCCTGGACCTGCATCTTGTACAGGCCGGGGATCAGCATGCCAAGCCGCACGCCGCGGGTGCCGAGCATCGGGTTCGATTCCGCCAGTGCCGAGACACGCTCCAGCATCCGGCTCTTTGACGCGATCTCTTCCAGGGCCTGGTCCATTTCCTTGAGGCTGGATAAATGCTGCATACGGAGTTTCAGATCGGTTAACTCCAGCATCAGGTCGTGCGAGGAGGGCAGGAACTCATGCAGCGGTGGGTCCAGCAGGCGAATGATGACGGGCTGGCCTTCCATCGCGCGAAACAGTCCTTCAAAGTCCGATCTTTGCATCGGCAACAGTCCGGCTATTGCCTCGGCCCGTTCAGTAGGCGTGCTGGCGGTAATCATGCGCTGCATGATGGGCAGACGCTCCTCGGCGAAGAACATGTGCTCGGTGCGGCACAGGCCGATGCCTTCGGCGCCGTATTCACGGGCACGCTTGGCGTCGTCCGGATAATCTGCGTTGGCGCGCACGCCCAGCTTGCGGAATTCATCAGCCCAGCCCAGGATTTTGAGCAGGTAAGGGTTCTGGATGTCGGGAACAACGGTAGGCAGTTCGGCGTAATAGATCAGTCCGTGGTTGCCGTCGATGGACAGATATTCCCCTTCCTCGATGACCAGGTCTTCACCGATTCGCATCAGGTGGTTGTCGAGGTCGATTTCAATTTCTTCGACACCTACTACAGCAGGTTTGCCGAACTGCCGGGCGACCAGCGCGGCGTGGCTGGTGCGTCCGCCCTTGCTGGTGACAACGCCCTTGGCGGCGAGCATGCCGTGGACATCGTCCGGCCGGGTTTCCGGCCTAACCAGGATCACATTCTTGCCTTCCTGCTTTGCCCAGCGCTCGGCCAGGTCCGGCTCGAAAGCGATGACACCCACTGCGGCGCCGGGGGACACGTTGAGCCCCTTGGCAATGGGTTTTACGCCCTCCAGTGCCTTGGGATCGAGTTGCGGATGCAGGAAGAAATCAACCTGGTCGGGTTGCACGCGAGTCACGGCTTCTTCGCGGGAGATCAGGCCTTCGTCAACCATCTCCACCGCGATCCGAACCTCGGCCTGCGCGGTGCGCTTGCCGTCGCGGGTCTGCAGCAACCACATTTTGCCCTGCTCAACCGTGAATTCCATGTCTTGCATGTTGCGGTGATGTTTTTCCAGCTGGTTTGAAATCTTCTGCAGCTCTTTGAACATCTCTGGCATGCTGTCGGCCATTTCGCCGATTCGCATGGTTTTGCGCGTACCGGCAACCACGTCTTCACCCTGTGCATTGATCAGGAAATCACCCTCGAGGTTTGGTTCGCCGGTGGTTGCGTTGCGGGACATGAAAACGCCGGTGGCGGAGTCTTCCCCGAGGTTACCGAACACCATGGTCTGGATGTTGACTGCGGTGCCCAGGTCGTGCGGAATGTTGCTGGCGTTGCGATAATCCACCGCGCGCTTGCCGTTCCAGGACCTGAAGACGGCTTCAGTGGCCTGGCGCAGCTGCTCGTAGGGGTCAGCCGGGAACTCCTTGCCGGTATAGCTGCGGATGATTTCCTTGAACCGCATGGTGACGGCTTGCCAGGCGGGAGCATCGAGTTCGGTATCGGCCTTGACGCCCGACTCTCGGCGCTGGGCCGTGATGACGGCTTCGAACACTTCGTCGGGAACATCCATTACGACGCTGCCGAACATATGGATCAGGCGGCGGTATATGTCCCAGGCGAAACGCGGACGGTGCGCCCGGGTGGCCAGGACCTCGACGATCTCATCGGTCAGACCGATATTCAGGATGGTATCCATCATGCCGGGCATGGAGAATCGTGCGCCCGAGCGGCAGGAAACCAGCAGGGGGTTTTCAGCGTCGCCGAATTTCTTGCCGGTCTGGCTTTCAAGGCTGGCGACAGCTTCCAGGGCCTGGTCCCACATCCCTTCGGGAAATTCTTCGCCTTCCTTCAGGTAGTCGTTGCAGCCTTCGGTAGTCACCGTAAACCCGGGAGGCACCGGGATACCCAGCCTGGTGGCATCGAGAAGGTTGGCGCCCTTGCCACCCAACAAGCCGCGAACACCATCCCATTCACCATCGTACCTGGCCATCACTTCGTCGTACTCGTTGAACAGATACACGTATTTATTCGGCATTTCAGGGGTGGTCATTATTTTCTCTCCGGGACGGGTATTTTTTACGCTGCAAAGCATACCAAGATATGATGACAAAACTGCCTACATTTGTTGATTCAGGTCAAGTGTATAGCGAGTGCGCTGTCGAGGCTCTATACTTCGCCACTGGATATCTGTTTTCAATCGAATGGAGAAAAAAATGGCTCGAAAATCACTGATTACCGGCTCACTTGCGCTACTGCTTTTCGTTCCCCAGGCCTGGGCTTCCGAGTCCGTGCAGGAACAGCGCCATGACCTGATGGAGACGGCAAAGGACGCGGCCAAGGCGATCGGCGGGATGCTGAAGGGTGAACAGCCGTTCGATGCGGCGGTCGCCATGGAAAGCTTCAGTACCTGGGAAAATGTAGCGGCGAAAGCGGGGGATCTGTTTCCCGAAGGAAGTGAAACCGGTTATGACACCGAGGCAAAAGAGACCATCTGGACCGATCGCGAAGGTTTTGACGTGGAATTGGAAACCTTTTCGATGGCGGTGACCAATGCTGCAATGGCTGCTCCGCAGAATGTTGAAGAACTGAAAGCGGCGGCGGGCCCGGTGTTCGACGCATGCAAGAGTTGCCACGAAGGCTATCGTGTAGAAGACCAGAACTGACCCAAAGCGGATAGATTAGAACATGGGCCGAAGCATCAAGTGGCTCCTGGCGGGCGGATTGGTGCTGGCGTTTGTGTTCTGGCCACTGACACAGCCCGTTTATTTGTCGCTGGCGGATCTTCCCGACCACCGGGCGGATCCGGTCAACGGCGAGCAGATATTTATTGCCGGCGGGTGTACGTCCTGTCACGGAGATCGTCTTGAGGGCGGCCAGGAACTGAAATCGGATTTCGGGACATTTTTTGTCCCGAACATTTCCCCCGACCCCGATACAGGCATCGGCGACTGGTCGGATCTAGACCTGGTGAATGCCATGATGCTGGGTTCCTCTCCCGGCGGTCTTCATTACTACCCGTCCTTTCCTTACACATCCTATACTCGGATGAAGGTTCAGGACATCATCGACCTGAAGGCCTGGCTAGATACCCTCGAGCCGGTGGATAATCCGGTGAAGCCGCATGACCTTGGGTTTCCCTGGAGCGTGCGAAGGGCGGTTGGCCTCTGGAAAATGCTCTATCTTGAGCAGGGGCCGGTCGTGCCGGGTACGGGAAGTGATCCCGTATACGAACGGGGGCGCTACCTGGTTGAAGGCGCCGGCCACTGCGGCGAATGCCATACGCCCAGAGGTATTCTCGGTGGCCTGCAGGACGCACGCTGGCTGGCGGGAGGTCCGAACCCGGACGGTGAGGGCAGCGTACCCAACATTACATCCCATAAGAACGGCCTCGGGTCATGGTCCGAAGCGGATATCGCCTATTACCTGGAATCCGGGTTTACTCCGGATTTTGATACGGTGGGTGGTTCCATGGTCAAGGTCCAGGAGCATATCGCGCAGTTGCCGGAGTCAGACCGCAAAGCGATTGCAGCTTATCTGAAATCCATCCCCGCGCTTCCATGAAGCGGTTCGAGCGGAAACGCAGCCTGGCCGGCATCATCGCGGCCATGGCTGTGGTCAACCTGGTCTATGGCATCACCTTTCCCCTGCTTTCCCTGGTGCTTGACGCCCAGGGTGTGAGCAAAACCCTGATCGGTTTGAGCACGATCGTCCAGGCCGCTGCGGTCATCGTCATTGCACCCTGGACCCCCTCACTGTTGCGCAGATATCCGCCTTCGCGCGTGATGCAGCTGGCTACCGTGATCCTGGCGATCCTGTTTCTGCTGGCGGGGTCATTTCCGAATATCTGGTTCTGGTTTCCGTTACGCTTTGTTATCGGCGCGATGACAGCGCTGCTCTGGATTTCCAGCGAAGCGTTGATCAATGAACTGGCTGAAGAGCACTGGCGCGGCAGGATCATCGGGTTCTATGCATCGGTAGGCGCAGCGGGCTTCGCATTGGGGCCCTTGCTGTTGATGCTGACAGGATCTGAAGGGATGGCTCCGTTCTATGTGACCTGCGCGATGATCCTGTTGGCCGCAATCCCCCTGTTTATCGTTTCCCACCAGGCTGTGGGGTACGCGGATCAAAAGCACGAGGGGTTGTGGAAAGTTTTTATGCTGGCCCCGACGGTGATGATCGCCAACGTCGTTTATGCTGCCAGCGCCGAATCCGTGCTCACCTTTTTCCCGCTGTTCGGTATGGACCTCGGTCTGAGTCAGGAAGCGACGCTTGGCCTGTTGACCATCATGGGCCTGGGAACCATGATTCTCGTGATGCCGATCAGCTGGCTGGCCGATCACGTCGACCGGATGGGTCTGCTGGCGGTTTGTGTGCTCCTGACCATGGCCGGTCTGGCACTGATGCCCTGGCTGATACAGATACCCTTGGTGTCGGCTATTTACGCTTTTTTATTCGGCGGGGTGGAAGGCATGATCTATGCGCTTGGCGTGATCCTGGTCGGTCAGCGATTCAGGGGCGCGATGCTGGCGGCGGCCACCACGATGTTCACCGCCTGTTGGGGCGCCGGCACCATGCTGGGGCCGCTCCTGGTCGGGGTTGGTATGGACCGTTTCGGCGCAGACCAGATGGCCTTCATCATCTTCGGTTTTTTTGCCCTGTTCCTGCCCCTGCCGGTTGCCAGCTATCTGCGCAACCGCCGCAGGAGCGGATTCATCCGCGACCAATCTCCACCGTAGGAGCGGTTTTAACCGTGACCAGTTGCATTGATCTGCGATACAGCAACTACCAGGCCATCTCCGAGCCGTCATAAGAAAAGAACTTCCCGCTATCCCCTGGCCCCAAACCGTCGATCACGGACTTCATCCCCGCGACAGAAGTTTCGACGTCAATATCCGCACCCTTGCCGCCCATGTCGGTTTGCACCCATCCCGGATGCTGGGCGATCGCGATGATTCCGCGGCCGGCCAGGTCGATGGCCATTGACTTGACGATCGCGTTCACAGCGGCTTTGCTGGCGCGATAGGCGTAGATTCCGCCGTGGGTATTCAGCGCCATGCTGCCGAGCATGCTGGAAATGGTGACGATTCGGCCCCGTTCAGACCGTGCCAGGTTTTCCACCAGCAATTCCGACAGGCTCATCGGCGTGAACAGGTTGATGTCAAATATGTCGTGCCACAGGGCGCGATCAAAATGACCGAAACCCTGCACGCTGTGCGCCGATTCATCGGCACCCGATTTAGCCATTCTGCCGGCGTTGTTGATCAGGACGTCAATGGCCCGGCTGTCGAGAGTATCTGCAAGTAACGTGAGCTGCGTGTCATCGGTGAGGTCACAGCAATGAATTTCCAGGCTGCCGTTGCGCAGCGCTTCAAGTTCCGGGGATGAACTGCGGTTGACGGCAATGACATTCCAGCCATCTTCGAGGTAGATGCGTGCCAGGCCAAGGCCCAGCCCCCTGTTGGCGCCCGTGATCAATACGGTGGAATGACTCATCGGCGTTGCTCTCCGTAGGTGTGTTCAATAAATTGTGTTGCAAGCGGGTAGGTCCGGCTCCAGGACTCAATTTCCTGTGTCATTTGCTCAGGCCGCTGCACCGGGTCGATCCGCACGCTGTCTGCCTTGCCTCCGCCGTAACCGGCCGGTTGCAGCCACAGACCCATGATGGCGCAGAATGCGATGTCGCTGAAATTGATCGTGTCGCCGCCGAGGATGGATTTCCGCCCGTCGGCCAGCCTGGATTCCACGTCAGCCAGCAGGGCTTCGATGTGTGTCACGGCCTTATCGAAATGGGCGGGTGAGATCCGGAACGATTTACGGATGAGGAAACGCAGCAGGGGAAAGCTCAGTTTCAGAACGAGCTTCTGCCAGGCCGGTATCGCCGGGTTGTGGACTCCCCAGGCATGCAGTGTCAATTCCCGATCGTCGAGGACGTGAAAATAGACCCAGACCTGCAGGTCAACGCCGCAGCGGTCGATCTTTTGTTCGAATTCCAGTCTGTCGGGTGTTGGTTCAAGGAACCGGGCCTGTTCCGGCATGGCCGTAGAGTAGCGGCCCCACAGGTAGCGCAGGATTTCCGGAGAATTTCCGATCCGGGAAACGACCGCGCCGGTCCGGAACCTCAGCAGGGGTACGGTTCTGCCAAGGAAGAATGCTCCCAGTGTTCCTCCCGCCGGCTTTTCCACGTAATCCACGCCCAGCCGGTCCATACACCAGCGGACCTTCTCGACGAAATGACTGGCGGATATCGATTCCAGTTCCAGGTCGGGTATTTTTGCCGGTGCGACCAGGGTGCTGAGGGAGATGGCCCAACGCCATAACAGGGCAAGTACGACAAGCCCTATGGCGCCGGCCGGGGAAATCCCGAACCAGGCGACGATCACCGGCAGCAGAAACAGGAAAATCGAATGAACCAGGATTCGTTTGCCGGTCATGATGTGGTCCTAATCCTCCGCTTCCAGCGCCGCAATCCGTTCTTCCAGCGGCGGATGGCTCATGAACAGCTTTTTCAGCCCGGCGCCGCGGCCGCCGGAAATCCCGAACGCCGCCAAAGTACCCGGCAGGTCCTCGGGTTCTGATTTGCGTTGCAGAGCGCGCAGTGCGCCGATCATCTTCTGCCGGCTGGCCAGGCTGGCTCCGCCTGCATCCGCCCGGAATTCACGGCGGCGCGAGAACCACATGACAATCATGCTGGCCAGTATGGACAGGAATATCTGGGCCACGATGGATGTGATGTAGTAGGCCGGTCCGTAACCGCGTTCGGTCTTGAACACCACGCGGTCCACCACGTGGCCGATGATCCGCGACAGGAAGATGACGAAAGTGTTCACCACGCCCTGGATCAGTCCCATGGTTACCATGTCGCCATTGGCAACGTGCGAGATTTCATGCCCCAGCACGGCTTCCACTTCATCACTGGCCATGCTCTGCAGCAAGCCGCTGCTGACGGCGACCAGTGCGCTGTTGCGGCGCATGCCGGTGGCAAAAGCGTTGGGTTCGGGAGAGCTGAAAACGCCGACCTCCGGCATGCCGATGCCGGCTTCTTCCGCCTGGCGCTGGACCGTGCTGAGCAGCCATTGCTCGGTGCTGTTGCGGGGCTGGTCAATCACCTGGACGCCCATCGAACGTTTTGCGATGAACTTTGACAGGGCCAGCGAAATGAAGGATCCGCCAAACCCGATGGTTGCGGACAGAACGAGCAGTGCTTTCAGATTCAGGTCCACGCCGTTCTCGGCAAGAATGCCTTCTATGCCGAAAATCTGAAAAACGACACTGATCAATACCAGCACCGCTGCATTGGTGGCCAGGAAAAGCAAAATTCTCATCATTGTGTTTCAAACCTCAAGGTGATGTGCTTCACAGGAAATCAGACCGGTTACCACGCTTTTCAAGGCCATGCGGGAAATTTCACGGCTTGCAGCCGCGGTTTTCCTGTGGTCTTATCGGTCAAACCCACGAGGGTAGTGCCGTATGGCCCGCTGGCCGACCCGCTTGACATCACTGGACCTTTTTCTCGGCCGATTCACGGTGCTTCGCCCTGGTGAAGGACGCAGTGTAGTTGCTTTCTTTTCCTATGCGCTGCTGATGATGCTGAGCTACTACATTCTGAAAACCGTGCGCGAACCGTTGCTGCTCTCCGGTTCATCCGCAGAGATGAAGAGTTATGCCTATGGTGCCGTTGCTCTGCTCCTTTTGATCATCGTACCGCTGTACGGGTTCGTGTTCCGGCATAGCAGCAAGCAGCAACTCACGCGTTATGTCACGGTCTTTTTTCTGAGCAATTTGCTGGTGTTCTACTTGCTGGGCCGGGCAGGCGTGGATATCGGGTTTGCCTATTACGTATGGGTAGGTGTTTTCAGTGTCCTTATCACCGCGCAGTTCTGGGCTTTCGCGGCAGACAGTTACAGCGTTGACAGCGGCAAGAGATTGTTTCCCGTCATCATGGTCGGAGCAACGCTGGGAAGCCTGGCTGCGCCTTCCATGAGTGGAGCGCTGTTTCCGACCTTTGGTCCCTGGAACCTGATGCTGGTGGCTGGAGGGCTGCTGGCCGTGACCCTGTTCTGTGTTCGCTGGGCCCGTCAATCCGTGCCGCCCCGGTCACGCAGCCATGGTTCTTTGCCTGGCGCCCGGAAAGACGGCGGCCTGCTGGGCGGATTTTCACTGGTGTTCACCGACCGTTATCTGTTTCTGATGGCCCTGATGATCCTGCTGTTGAACTGGGTCAATACGACCGGTGAGTACATCCTTGCGGAACTGGTGGTAAGTCACGCCGACAAGCTGGTTGCCGCTGATCCTGCAACCCTCAAGGCGGATTACATCGCCGCGTTCTACGGAAATTTCTTTTTCCTGGTCAACCTGTTAACTCTGCTGGCCCAGGTTTTCGTTGTGGCGAGGATCATTCGATGGATCGGCGTCCGGGGAGCCATACTGGTGTTACCTTTGATTGCTCTGATCGGTTACGGCCTGGTGGTGTTCGTGCCCGTATTCAGCCTGATCCGCCTGGTCAAGCTGATGGAAAATTCGACCGACTATTCACTGATGAATACCGCTCGCCATGCCTTGTATCTGCCGCTTTCAGCCGCGAAAAAATACGAGGGCAAAACAGCGATAGATGGCTTTTTCTGGCGTTTTGGCGACCTTGCCCAGGCCGGCGCCATATACGCGGGCCTGCACTGGTTCGATTTCGGTATCATGCACTTTGCATTGATGAACATGGTTCTTTCCTTGATCTGGCTGGGAGTCGCAATGCAGGCAGGCCGGCATTACCGGGCCAGGGCGATGCGTGAAGGCATCATCGATTTGAGTGAACCGAACAAGTGAAGGAGTAAGCATGTCCAGGAAATTCAAGGTTCCGCACACATTGGTCCTGTTATACGGCATGATCGTTATTGCCTATGCGCTGACGCTGGTTCTGCCGGCCGGCCAGTTCGAAACCGAATTGAACGACCATGGCCATGAAGTCGTCGTGCCGGGGACTTACGCGGTTATCGAGGAGACCGGGTCGCTTCCGCTCACCTCGTTGTTCACCGTCATTCCGCGCGGTCTGGAATCGGCCCAGGGCATCATTTTCTTCGTGTTCATCATTGGCGGCGCTCTCGCCGTGATCCGCGCCACCGGCGCACTGGATGCGGCCCTGGCAAGAGTATTGAACCGCTTTGGCGGGCAGCCCGCCGTGTTGATCCTGATGGGCATGCTCGCCTTTGCTGTCGGCTCCTCCACGATAGGAATGGCGGAGGAGTATATCCCCCTGGTAGCGATTTTGATCACGCTCTGTGTCGGTATGAAAATGGACACGGTGGCGGCCGTCGGGATCATGGTGGTTGGCTACGGTATTGGTTATGGCACGGCGGTCATGAATCCGTTCACTGTGCTGGTGGCCCAGGAGGTCGCCGGCATTACGCCGGTTTCGGGGCTGGCTTTTCGCCTGGCAATCTTCCTGCCGTTTTTTGCCCTCGGGTATCTGCACGTACTGCGCTATGCGAAGAAGGTCAGAAACGATCACGGCAATTCTCTGGTTTTCGACATTCCCGAGGCGCAGCCGCCTGACCCGCCCCAAACGGGCCCGATTGATGCCAGGCAGCGGCTGGTGTTGCTGACCACGCTGGGCGCACTGGTGGTTGTCGTCTGGGGCATCAAGCAGTACCAGTGGTATTTCATTGAACTGGGAGGCGTGTTTTTCGCCCTGGCCCTGGTCTGTGGTTTCATCTACCGGATGCCGCTGGATGACATGGCGCGAAATTTCATTGCGGGAGCAGGTGAGTTGATCGGGACGGCGCTCCTGATTGGATTTGCCCGGGGAATTGAAATCACGCTCAGCGATGGACAGGTGTTGCATACCATCGTCAATGGGCTTTCCCAGCCGCTGGTTGCAGTGGGTCCCGAACTCTCGTCTGTCGGGATGCTGTTCATACAGAGTATCCTCAATTTCTTCATCCCGTCCGGCTCCGGCCAGGCCTATGTCACGATGCCGATCATGGCCCCCATATCGGATATCGTCGGAGTCAGCCGGCAGGTCGCCGTGCTGGCCTACCAGATGGGTGACGGTTTCATGAACATGATCGTGCCGACCAATGCAGTATTGATGGGCATCCTGGGGATCTGCGGAATTCCCTTTGGCCGCTGGTTCCGGTTCATCTGGCCCTTGATGCTCCAGTTGCTCGTGCTTGGCAGCATTACCATGGTCGTTGCAGTGCTGATCGGATACCAGTGAGTGGATCGCCGGGGATCACTTTCGGCAGTGAATCTTCACCCTAAAACTGCATCAGTTTGACGGCCACGTAAATCGCATAGAATCCGAGAATAAACATCGCCTCCTTCCGGGTTACACCCCTGCGGGTATAGAAAAAGCCCAGCACCATGGCCGTCAGGATGAAGATGAACGGCAGGTCGAAGAACAGCAAATTCCTTTCGAATGTCACGTGGGAAATGGTCGCGGCCAAACCGATCGGGAGCAGGGTGTCCAGAACATTGCTGCCGATGATGTTGCCCACCGACATCTGGGTTTTCTTTTTGAGAATTGAGGAAATGGAGATGGACAACTCGGGCAGGCTGGTGCCCAGGCCGATGATCAGCACTGAAATCAGGGCTTCGCTGACGTCGAAAGCATGGGCGATATTGACAGCCGAGGTCACGGTGACTTCTGAACTGATGATGACGGTGCCCAGGCCCGCCAACAGAAGAATCCATGATCTCCAGTCGCCCCCGGCAAGGTGGCCCGGCTCCTCATCCGGAACGTTTTCACCATTCATCAGGGCTACTACGTAAATCACGTACGTGGTCACCAGCACCAGGCCTTCCGTCCGGGTGACGACGCCGTCAAAGGCCAGCAGGAACAGCAGGGCAGTCGCCGCCAGCAGAACGGCGCCGTGCTTGACGACAACAACGCGGGGTAATGTGAGGAAACTGATCATCCCGGCCAGGCCCAGCACGAAGCCAATCTGGGCCACGACACTGCCAATGGAAGTGCCAACCACCACGCCGGAAGTATCATTGCCCATCAGGCCCTTGATACCGGCGTCCACGGCGACGGCCAGCTCAGGAAGGTCGCTGCCGATTGAAAGGATCACGAGCCCGACAAAAAATTCGGATAGCTGGTGGCGCCGGGCGATAGCCAGCGCACCGCCGACGGTGAGTTCGGTGCCCAGCCAAAGCCCCGCAATCCCCGCGATGAGTATCAGAAAGTCCATTGGCGCCATAGACTACCAGCAAGACGGGCGGTCGGCAGCAAATTCAGTATCCGGTCTTTCCGTAGACGGCAAAGTACAGGACAATAGGGAGATTATCCCGAAGGACCAGCCACGATGAAAAATCACGAATTACAGGAACGAAAAGGGCGGGTGTTCGCCCGCGGGATGGGCAACATGTTTCCCATCTACGCCGCACGGGCCGTGAACGCCGAAATATGGGATGAAGAAGGCAAACGGTACATCGATTTTGCTGCGGGAATCGCGGTGGTAAACACAGGGCACAGCCATCCTGAAATTGTGGCGGCGGTCAAGCAGCAGCTGGATGCGTTCAGCCATACCTGCGTTATGGTGACACCCTATGCCAATGTCGTCGAACTTGCCGAGAAAATCACTGCAATAGCCCCAATAGAGGACGCCAGGGCGATTTTCCTGTCGACCGGCGCCGAGGCGGTGGAAAATGCCATCAAGATCGCCCGCGTGGCGACCGGCAGACCCGGAGTGATCGCCTTCAGCGGCGGGTTTCACGGGCGGACCAATCTCTGCATGGGACTGACCGGTAAGGTGGTGCCTTACAAGAAAGGCTTTGGCCCCTTTACACCGGAGATCTATCACGTTCCGTTCCCGGCCGAGTACCTCGGAATCAGCGCTGAATTATCCCTGGCAGCCCTCGACCAGTTGTTCAAGAGTGATATCCAGCCCGACCGCGTTGCGGCCATCATCATTGAGCCCGTGCAGGGCGAGGGCGGATTCTACCCGGTGCCTGAAGGCTTTCTATCCAAGTTACGTGAATTGTGCGATAAACACGGTATCATATTGATATTAGATGAAATACAGACTGGATATGCCCGCACAGGCCGCATGTTTGCTGTTGAGCATTCCGGGGTCGAGCCGGATATCATGACCCTGGCGAAAGGCATTGCCGGGGGCTTCCCGATCTCTGCGGTGGTCGGCAAAGCGGCCATCATGAACGCGCCGGAACCCGGTGGGCTGGGCGGCACTTACGCCGCGTCGCCACTGGGCTGTGCTGCTGGACTCGCCGTGCTGGATATCATCGAGAAAGAGTCGCTATGCGAACGCGCAACTGAAACGGGAAACCGCCTGGTGGCGGGCCTGCGCCGCTTGCAGGCGAAACACCCTGAACTGATCGGGGACGTTCGGGGCCTGGGCGCCATGGTCGCCATGGAGTTGATTTCCAGCGGGGACGCCGGACAGGCCAATCCTGCGCTGGCGAAAGCACTGACCGCAAAAGCAGCGGAATTGGGCCTGATTCTGCTTTCCTGCGGTGTCCGGAGCAACGTGATCCGTATCCTGGTTCCGTTGACGATCGAATTCAAACACCTTGAAGAAGGGCTAAACATTCTGGAAGAGGCATTTGAAGCCTGTATCTGAATCCTCCAGGGTACCATTCACCTTTTAACCTTAGCGGGAGTTCCAGCTAATGACGATTCTGCTGACACTGTTGATTCTTGCTCTTATTCTGTGGGTCGTCGGCCTGTGGCTCAGAAGCGGAGAAGATCTGACGGCTTACGACCATCCGGTTGACCCTGCGGCAGGCGAGGCCTTCTCCAGGCCGGAAGGGCCAAGCGTAGAACACCAGCAGGCCGTGGCCGACATCAAGGCGATGGGGGGCAAGATCGAGGGCCTTTCTCAAAAGCAAAGGCTGCAGTTCACCCGTGATTTCATGGAGGATGTTCCCCGCGGCAAAACATTTTCCTGTGAATTCGTACCGGTTGATGCAGACGGCGTTCCTGCCGAGTGGGTGTTAGCCCCCGGGGTGGACGGTTCCCGCCGGGTACTCTACATACACGGTGGTGCGTTCATCGCCGGAAGTCCAAACAGCCACCGCACCATCACCAGCCGGTTTTCCGAGGTGGCCAATGCAGCAGTTCTGGCCATTGACTACCGCCTGATGCCGGAAAATCGGCGCATAGAGGGAATCGAGGATTGCAAAACGGCATACCGCTGGATACTGGCAAACGGCCCGGCCGAAAAAGGGCCCCCATCCCGCCTTTTCATGGGCGGAGACTCGGCCGGCGGCAACCTGTCGCTGGTGATGTCAAGCTGGATTCGCGATGAGAAGCTACAGGCGCCGGACGCGGTGATCGCGTTATCGCCTTTGACGGACTCCAGTTACTCCGGCCCCAGCATTCGGAAAAACCTGCTGACCGACACCATGCTGGGCCCGCTGTTCGGAATGCTGCTAAAAATTCCGACGGCTATCCTGTCGTGGATTTTTCTGTTGCAAAACAGGTTCAGATCATCAAATCCTTTAGTGTCTCCGGTGTTTGGCAATCTGTCGAACCTGCCGCCGACACTGGTGCAGGTCAGCGAATCAGAAATGTTGCTGGATGATGCGCGCCGCTATGTGAACAAGGCGCGCGCCGCCGGTTCGCCCGCTTTTTTGCAGACCTGGGCAGGCCTGCTCCATGTCTGGCAGATTTTTTATCCGGAAGTGCCCGAGGCCCGCGAAGCCTGGGACCGGATCGACGAATTCCTGCAACGCGCTGAAACGGGAACTATTTGATTCAGAAGGTTTCGGGTTACCACTTTTTGGCGGGGCGGTAATCAGCATCTTGCCCTGATTGCCGCCGAACGGCGATTTTCTGGTTGGCGCCGAGCAGAATCTTCACCTGGTAAAGCGATTCTCTGGCCAGGGCCGGGCCGATGCTGCCGTTCCAGCTTTTTCGATAGAGCCGCTTAACCGCCGCTACCGTGTCCGGCGACCGTTCAAGCAGTTGCCTTGCCGCTTCCAGGGCCGTTGCCAGGGGTTCGTCTGACAGGGCTGTCGTCAGGCCAAGTTCATCAGCACGGGTACCACTGAATTCTTCTGCGCTCATAGCCAGCCACATAGCCTGATCCCGTTCCAACAGTTCCCGCAGGGCCAGCGTTCCGCCCATGTCCGGGATCAGTCCCCAGCGCGCTTCCATGATGGACAGCGATGCTTCAGGCTGCACTATTCGGAAATCGGCCCCCAGGGCGATTTGCAAACCGCCCCCCCAGCAGCGGCCCTGAATGGCGGCAAAAACCGGAACCGGGAGCGTCCGCCAGCCGACGCTGACCTGTTGTGCCAGGTTGGCGCGCCATGGGTGCCACTTCCAGAGCAGCTTGAGCATGCCGGAGCGATCCTTCATCAGGGACTGGACATCGAGCCCGGTGCAGAAATCAACCCCGGAACCGGTCAGAACGACCGCTCGCAGGTCTTTCTCCCTGCCCAGTCTTCGCTGCACTTCGGCGATCGCCCGGAACATGTCGAGGTCCAGGGCATTATGCTTTTCCGGCCGATCCAGGCGAACACGTGCGACCTGCTTTTCGATGGTCAGTAGAACGCGATTCCTGATCTTCATTTTTACTCGATTCCAGACGCCCAACGGCATTAAAATAACATTATTGCCTTTCCCCCATTTAAAGGAAATCCCTTGTCTCCTGACAGCCGTCTCAATATTTGCCTGGTTTGCTCGGAATTGACTCCGCTGGTGAAAACCGGAGGACTGGCGGATGTCACCGCTGCACTCTCCAGGTACTTCCATTCAGCGGGGCAGGGGCTCCTTGTGCTGACGCCTTTTTACGCCAGCCTGGACGTTTCCGGCCTCGTGATCGATGAAGTCCCGGGCCTGCAGAATCTCAGCCTGACACTTGGCGCCCGTCATTTTGGGTATCGGATCGTCAAAGCGCGGTCCGGGGCGACCGGCTTCGACATTCACTTGCTGGACTGCCCTGAGCTTTATGGTGGAGCGGAGCTCTATTCCGGGCCTGATGAGCATCTCAGGTTCATATTGCTTTCGCGCGCGGCGATAGAGTTGTGCCAGAAGCTCCAGTTCACGCCCGATATTTTTCACTGCCATGACTGGCACACTGCGCTCGTTCCTATTTACCTGAAGACCCTGTATGGCTGGGATCAAATGTTCAGCGCAAGCCGGACGGTGCTGACCCTCCACAACATGGGATACCAGGGGGTTTTCGGTTCCGGGATATTGGAAGAAACCGGTTTGTCTGATTCCGCCGACATGCTTGATCAGGATGACCTCAACGGGGGTCGGATCAATTTTCTCAAGACCGGGGTGATGCACGCGGACCGGTTGACCACGGTCAGCCCCACCTATTCACGGGAAATCCTGGAGCCGGAAAACGGCATGGGTCTCGAAGGTCACCTGCGGGCGCGTGGCGATTCTGTCGTGGGTATTCTGAACGGCGTGGATTACCAGGAATGGAACCCGGAAACCGACCCCTTAATACCATTTCCCTATTCGGCCAGGGATTTATCGGGCAAGGAAAAGAACAAAAAAGCCCTGATGAAGGAGATGGGACTAAAGTACCGGTTCGATCGGCCGCTGGTTGGAATGGTGACCCGGCTGACCTACCAGAAAGGGCTCGACCTGGCGCAGCAGGCGCTGCCGGAAATGATGTCGTCACGGGAGATGTCCCTGGCGGTGCTGGGTGACGGGGATTACGAATACGAGCAGTTCTTCCACTGGATGCACGCCGAGTTCCCGGGTCGCGTCAGTTTTTTCCAGGGCTTCAACAACGAACTGGCGCACCGGATAGAAGCGGGCAGTGACGTTTTCCTGATGCCTTCCAGGTACGAACCTTGCGGGCTGAACCAGATGTACAGCCTCAAGTACGGTGCGGTGCCGGTCGTTCGCGCCACCGGGGGGCTCACTGACTCGGTTCAGCATTTCGATCCCAAAAAGGGAACCGGTACCGGCGTGGTCTTTCACGACTTCGACGCCAACGGCCTGAAATGGGCTTTGAAAACGGCGCTGGAGCTTTATGCCAATAAGCATTCCTGGAAACAGGTCGTATCCAACGGAATGGCAAAAGACTACTCCTGGGAAGAGCAGGGAAAGCTATACCTGAAACAATTCCAGAAACTACTCAAGTCCTAGTTAGTCTCACAACGGTGCAAGCCCGGCTTCCGAGGGAAGCGCAGGCAATGCAGAGGGGATGGTTTCGCCGCAGGCG
>JAHEFT010000064.1 GCA_024640025.1 Chromatiales bacterium | reverse complement strand
TTGGCCTTGGTTTCGATGTCGATGTAGCGGATGCTGAAATTCAGGAACAAGTCGTCATTCAACATCAGGTCTGCACCGATATCACCGGCAAGGCCTAAGCTGCCGCCCAGGTCCAGGTCAACACCGGTCAGCGCGCCGGTTGTCTTGGTGTCGAAAAAGAACGTGTAATTGAGTCCAACACCGACGTAGGGCTGAAACATGGAGTTTGGCGCAAAATGGTATTGCAGGCTGACCGTTGGCGGAAGGTGTTTGGTCGAACCCACCTTGGTGCCGTCGAGCAGGTCGATGTCATGGCTGAATGGCCAGGCGGCAAGCACTTCGACACCCCAGGCGTTGGTCATCATGTAGGTAAAGTTGAAGGTGAAGCTGGTTCCCGAGTCGACTGAAACGATTTCATGGTTATTCGATTTCGGATCGACGTAAGAAGCGCCGGCACGAATCAGCCAATCGCCCTGTTCGAAGGCGTTTGCGGTATTGAGGACGGCTGCGCCCGCCAGTATCGTTGCGCAGAGTGCGGTTTTAAGTTGCATTTGAACTACTCCCTGTATCAAAAAGTTCAGGCGGCCCATGGTAATTTTTCCTTAAAAGGACCGCCTTGACCTGCGTCATTCATGAAACGCGGAGCTTGACGCGACCTGGATTATATTATATTTAAGTAATGTAATAAGGGGATTCTTTTCATCAGACAAGGAAGTTTGATATGAAAAATGCAATCCACAACGAAAAAATTCGCTTTATTTTCTCGTTTTTCCTGTTGGCCGGACTCTGGATGGTCCACGGCAACCTGTTCGCGCAGGACTCATTCGAGCTTGCGATAACCAGTGCTGAATACAGATCTTCAAGATCACAATTGTTGGTAAAGATCGAATTTAACGATCCTTCGCGTAAAACCGTAAATCTTTACGACGACGTCACCGGTACATTCCTGGCGAAGAAAAGAACGCGAAATCAAGCGTTCAACTTGAGTGTCAGAGGATTGACCGGGACCGATGTCCCGTGTTTCGTCCGGGTCGAATCCAATGGATTATCGGATACGGCCGAGGTAAGCAACGCTCCGCCGCATTGCGACGAAGAGCCGCCTCCACCACCACCGCCGCCACCACCACCACCGCCGCCACCACCGCCGCCACCGGAAAATCAGCCGCCAACCTGTGCGATTGACCTGCCGGGCGGCGATGTCAGTATCCTGCTCGGTGACGCGGTGGAGTTCGCCGGATCCGGTTCCGACCCGGAAAGTCAGCCGCTCGGCTGGGAATGGGACTTTGGCGGCGGAGCCGATGTACGGCCACTCGTACCCGTGCCCGGTGATGTGTTCTTTGACCAGAATGATGGCACTTTCATTGCGACCCTGACGGTCACCGACAATCAGGGAGCTACGTGTTCGGCGCAGCTCACCGTCGAGGTGGGCATTCCGCCGGAAGGCCTGCCGCCCAAAGTTGACGAAGAACCGGCGCCGGGCACACCCGGGGCAGGTGATGGCGACAACGTGGTGCTGGCGTTCAACGACCTGGGCATGCATTGCGGGGACCTGGGTTCCTATCCGTTCAGTATCCTGCCGTTGTTCAATACCGTGAATGCCCAGGTGGTGCGTAAAGGAACCCGTGGCAGCAACAGACCGCAGATTTTGGATGACTCGCACGTCTACCTGCAGTATTCAGCAGCCTCCAGCCCGCTCGACCCGGTGGGTCCGGATTCGATCAATTCGACCAGTCAGAACTATCCGGCAGGCGAACTTGCGGATATGGCCACGGTGCGCAAGACGGATTTCTGGGACATGCTGGATGGTAAAAGGATTGTTGAATGGTTGTTCGGGCAGAATCTCGATCCCGACGAGGGTCTTCGGACGCTGGGAAATCCCGACCATGGCCGTTACATGCCTGGAAAGGGTAATCCCTATGAATTCAATGATCCGCAAGCATTCAGCGGCTACGTTGGATCACATTCATGGTTTACAGCCCAGGGCATCCCGATGACTCCGGTCGACGACAGCGGGCGGTTGAACTCTTACCCGCTGATCCGGGTGCAGGCGGTGGACAACGGCAGCGGCCAGGTGTTGGCAACGACCGACGCGGTCGTGCCGGTCTCGACCGAGGTGGACTGCCGGGATTGCCATGCCTACGGCCAGGTCGCGGCCGACCCGGCGGCGCGCAGCGCAGGGCCGGTGTTCGTGGCGCCTCCGCTGAACCCGGACCGGGTCGAGGTCGAGGCGGCGGCCAAGCACAATATCCTGGTGCTGCACGACTACAAGCACGGAACCGATTTCGTGTTGCAGGGCAAGCCAGTGCTGTGCGCTTCATGCCATGGCTCCAACGCCCTGGCCGAAGTGGGCGGTCCGGGTGGAGACCCGGGTGTGAGCAGCATGTCCAGCGCGATGCATGGTTTCCACGGACGCCTGCAGGTCGATGGACTGGCCGAGCTGATCCGCACCACGGCGGGTGAGCCGGTGCTGATCGACCCGCCAACGATGAGTGGCAACGAGATACCCCTGATCCCGGTCGGTGAGGGCATACCGATGGAGCAGAACTGTTTCTCCTGCCATCCGGGCAAAATCACCCAGTGCTTCCGCGGCGCCATGTTCACCGCCGGCCAGAAGTGTGACGAATGCCACGGCGACATGCTGGCCATGGGCGGTGAATTCCTGATGACCGACGGCAGAGTGCGTGAGCCCTGGGCCGACGAGCCAAAATGCAGCGCCTGCCACACCGGCCACGGTGACGATCCGGTTGGCAGACTGGCTTTCGATCCGGATGATCCGGCAGCGACCCCGCTGGAATTTGCCGCTTCACGCTTTGCGGAAAACCCGGACACTCTGTATCGCAACAGCCTGGACAACCACGCAGGAATCGCCTGCGAAGGCTGCCACGGCAGTCCCCATGCGATCTGGCCTAACCGCAACCTGGCGGCCAATGACAACGTCCCGGCGATCCAGTTGCAAGGCCATGCCGGCACCATCAAGGAATGCACGGTATGCCACGAGCCGAACAGCTTCCCGAATGGAACCCTGGAAGGCCCCCACGGCATGCACCCGGTGAATGAGCCCAACTGGATCAAGAGCAAGGGCGATTTCTACCACGAGGACTTTGTCTGGAAAAATGGCGAAGACCAGTGCGCTGCCTGTCACGGCGCCGACCACCGGGGCACGAGGTTGTCACGGGTGCCCGTGGACCGTGTGCTCAGGGACGCCGATGGCGTGGTGCGCGCCAGGGTGTCTAAAGGCGACATTATTTCCTGCGGCCTGTGCCACAGTATAGAAAAGAGTTTTTCAGACTAGTCACTCCCGGCCGGGGGCCAGTCGGCTCCCGGCCTTTTCATACGCTGATTTCATTTACTTCGGACTTTCGGCGTATCTCTGCAACCACTGGCCTGAAACAGAAATCTGATGGTTAAGCCGGTTTCGATTTGGCATACTAAGCGTTCGTAGTACGAAATCTTGTTCCACCTTCCAGGAGAGATATGTGAAATCACTAGCGATTAGATTTTTGACTGTGTTGACTATTTTCCTGTCAATTCAGACGGCCATCGCGGCCGACAAACCCAACATCCTGATCATCTGGGGTGATGACATCGGTCAGTTCAACGTCAGCGCCTACAACATGGGCATGATGGGTTACAAGACCCCGAACATCGATCGCATCGCCGCGGAAGGCGCCGCGTTCACCGACTGGTATGGCCAGCAGAGCTGCACCGCGGGCCGTTCGGCCTTCATCACCGGCCAATCGCCCATTCGCACCGGCCTGACCAAGGTCGGCCTGCCTGGAGCGGCAGAAGGCATGCAAATAGAGGATCCGACTATTGCCGTAATGCTCAAAGCCGAAGGCTACATGACCGGGCAATTTGGCAAGAACCACCTCGGTGACCGTGACGATATGTTGCCGACCAATCACGGTTTCGACGAATTCCTCGGCAACCTTTACCATTTGAATGCCGAAGAAGAGCCGGAACATGAAGACTATCCGAAAAATCCGGAATTCAAGAAGAACTTCGGCCCCCGCGGTGTGATCCACAGTTATGCTGACGGCAGAATTGAAGACACAGGTCCGCTGACCAGGAAGCGCATGGAGACAGTGGACGAGGAAGTCACGGTAGCCGCTATCGACTTCATGGAAAGAGCCGTCAAGGCGGACAAACCCTTCTTCGTATGGTGGAATTCCACCCGCATGCACATCTGGACCCACCTGAAAGAGGAGTCAGAAGGCGTGACGGGCCTGGGTGTCTACGCAGACGGCATGGTCGAGCACGACAAGATGGTCGGCCAGTTACTCGACAAGCTCGACGAATGGGGTATTGCGGACAACACCATTGTCATGTACTCCACCGATAACGGCGCTGAGACCTTCAGCTGGCCGGACGGCGGTACCACGATTTTCCGTGGCGAAAAGGCAACGCAGTGGGAAGGCGGCTATCGGGTGCCGACGGTGATGCGTTGGCCCGGTGTCATTCAGCCCGGTTCTATCAACAACGAGATCGGTGCGCATGAAGACATGTTTGCCACACTGGTGGCGGCAGCCGGCAACCCGGATGTAAAAGAAGACCTGCTCAAAGGCGAGACCGTTAACGGCAGGAAGTACAAAGTCCACCTTGATGGCTACAACTTGATGCCTGCGCTTAAAGGTGAAGCCGATTGGCCACGCCGTGAGTTCCTCTACTGGACAGACGATGGCAACATGGCAGCCATTCGCTACAATAACTGGAAGGCTACTTTCCTGAAGCAGAATGCTCACGGCATCGATGTCTGGCGTGAACCGTTCGAGGTACTGCGCGCTCCAATGTTGACCAACCTGCGAATGGATCCGCTGGAACGGGCTGAGTACGAAAGCATCGGTTACGATAAATGGTGGTTGGAACATGCCTTTATGATCGCGCCTGCCGCCGCTTTTGTTGGGCAATGGTTGCAGAGCTTCCGTGAGTATCCGCCCCGGCAGGAACCAGGCAGCTTCAATCTCGATAAGGTGATGGAGTCCATTACCGAGGGCGCTAGCGGCAAGTAGCATAGCCATTGGTCGCGCATGAGTTGACTTTCAGCGGCGGCGATTAATCGCCGCCGCACTCACCCTGGATTTCTGACGCTGCCTGGCAAGGCTGGAAACTTACCTATGAACACCTCTATCGTTTTAACCGTCGTCAGTGACGACCATCCCGGTATCGTGGAGGAGTTGTCGGAAGTGATTGCCGACTACGGCGGCAACTGGGCAGAAAGCAGCATGATGTCACTGGCGGGTAAGTTTGCCGGGATTCTGCTGGTCCAGCTTCCCGGCGATAACGTCGAGGGTTTCTTCGCCGCGCTGAAAGCGCTCGAGTCACGCGGAATGCAGGTCTTGGCGCAATTGAGCGATGCTCCGCCAATGGCTGATTCCGGCCGGGAACATTCCATCGAACTGGTTGGCCAGGACCGGCCCGGTATCGTTCATGAAATTACCGGGATATTGGCGGATTTCAACGTCAATGTGCAGGAACTGGAGACGACCGTGCAAAGCGCATCGATGTCCGGTGAAAACCTGTTCATGGCGCATGCGCGAATTTTTATCCCTCCGAATACAGACATGGAAGCGCTGCAGGAGAAACTGGAAGATCTCGCCAACGAACTGATGGTGGATATCGAGCTCGAGATTTAAGGAGTCTCGCTTCCCTGCTCCCGGCTCTGCCGGAAGGCGGCTGCGCTCAACGGCATAGTTGGATCGCCTGCGGCGATGGGCGCTTTTACGGGCCGCACGACATTTGTTGCCAGGCCTACAGCCTCCAGGCCGCGTATGACCCACCAGGCCATGTCCAACTCCCACCACTTGTGGCCGTGTGCCGCTGAGCGCTGATTGGCGTGATGGTTGTTGTGCCATCCTTCGCCATGGGTCAGCAGGGCAACCAGCCAGTGATTGCGGCTGTCGTCCGGAGTGTCGTAATTGCGGTAGCCAATCCGGTGGGTCACCGAGTTGACGGCCCAGGTACCGTGCCAGACAAAGACCGTGCGGACATACACGCCCCAGACCAGCCAGCTCAGACCCAGTTGCAAGCCTCCCGCCGCGGTTCCAGAGCCGTACGATCCCAGCAAAAAGCCGGCCAGAAAAAACAGTAGTGAGTGTGCGACATAAACACCAATCCACCACTTCGGGGTCGCGAGTTTTTCGTAAAAGGGGTCGCGTAAAAGGTCGCGCACATATCGTCCAAATTGGAGGGGTTTGTCGTGGTCCCTGTTCTTGCAGACTACCCAACCCATATGGCCCCACCAGAAGCCAGCATGGGGCGAATGCGGATCGGCGTGCCGGTCGCTATGCTGGTGATGCAGACGGTGAATGGCAACCCACCGTGCCGGGCTGTCCTGCAGGTTGCATATCCCTAATACGGCCAGTGAATGTTCCAGCCATTTCGGGCATTTAAAACCACGGTGTGTCAATAAACGATGATAGCCGACGTTGATCCCCAGCATTCCAAAGACAAAATGTCCGGCAACGGCCAGGGCGAGTCCACTCCAGGAAAATAACCAGGGAACAAGGGCCAGCAGGCACAGACCGTGCATCAGGCCAATCACCGCCGCATGCTGCCGATTGATGCTGACAGGCAGTGCACCGGCCGGTTTTTCCACCCTGGCCGGGTGGTCCAAACGGGACTTTGTCAATGTCTCATCCAAGACAGCATCGCTCAGAGGCGACGTGAGGGTTTCAGTGGGCAATGGTTCACCTTGATGATGTTCACGACAGGATGAACGGATTGGTCTGCGGCCCAGGCGGGGTAATTACGGGCTACTGCCGAGGGCACAGTCTACGCGTCAAGCTTCGGAAAACCCAGAAGTTTGCGAAAACTTAACGAGTACCGTGAACTGATTCAATCCAGCCGCTTGTTGAACCGCAGCACGGCGATGGTCATTGCCACCAGGATAAAGCCCGCCAGGATTCCGATTTCGTGCGAGAGTTCCGGCAAGCCGGCGCCGCGCAAAACGACCCCCCTGATCAAGCGCATGAAATGCGTCATCGGCAGAATCTCGGCAACCCACTGCGCCGGTTTTGGCATGCCGTCGAACGGGAACATGAATCCCGAAAGCAGGATGGATGGCAAAAGGAAGAAGAATGTCATCTGCATGGCCTGGAACTGGGTTTTCGCCAGTGTCGAAAAAACCAGCCCCATCGCCAGGTTGGCGATGATAAACATCAGGCAAAGCAGGTAGATGTCGATCAGAGTGCCGCGTATCGGGACTTTGAATAACAGAACGCCCAGCACCAACACCAGCGTGACCTGGAGCAGGCCGATGAACACGTACGGCAAAATTTTGGCCAGCATCAGTTCCGCCGATCTGACGGGTGTGGTGATCAGCAACTCCAGGTTGCCGCGTTCCCGTTCCCGGACAATGGCCACGGCTGTAAACATCGTCATGGTCATGGTCAGGATAACCCCGATCAGGCCGGGAACGGTGTTGACCGGTGAACGCCGTTCCGGGTTGTAATAGGTGCGGACTTCCATCGTTGGCGGCCGGTCGTTGAAGGGCGAGGTCCTGCTGGAATTGGCAATACTGACAACGGCGCCCTGAACAACCGTGTCGGAACCATCCACCAGCAATTGCATGGCGGATCGCTCCGGCTGCTGCAAGCGGCGTTCGTAGTCCGGGGGTATGTAGATGCCCACCACGATTTTTCCCTGGCGCATCAGGGATTCGAGCTCCTCGACGCCACTGGCCCGGTAGTTAATGTCGATGACCTGGGTCTGCGCCATATCCATAATGACCTGGCGCGAGGCAGCTGAATTTGAATAGTCGGCCACCGCGGCCGACAGGTGGCGTACGTCCATGTTGATCGCAAAGCCGAACATCAGCAGCTGAATGGCCGGAATGCCGACAATCATGCCGAACGTCAGGCGGTCGCGCGACAACTGGCGAAGTTCCTTCACGACAATCGCGATGATTCGCTGCAGGGATTTCATTCCGTTCGGTCCCTGGCCGATTTGCGCGCCTGGGTGGCGGCAACGAACACATCCTCGAGGCTGGGGCGGACTTTTTCGCAGTCATCCAGCTGCAAGCCCCCATCCCGGATGACCCGCGTGACGAGTTCGGCCGGGTTTTGCGCGTCCTGGTCGACCATCACGCGAAGTGTATTTCCGATTTGTGCAGTGCTGTGTACAAATTCCTGCGCATCCAGGAACCGCGCGATTTTTCGCGGTTCCGGGGATTCTACGACCAGCACCGAGGCCTCGATGCCGTCGGACAGCTGATCCGGGCTACCGGCTGCGACGAGCAGGCCAAGATCCAGAATTGCCAGTTCATGGCAGCGCTCGGCTTCATCCATATAGTGAGTCGATACCAGGATGGTGGAGCCTTCGGCGACCAGGTCGAACAGGCTTTCCCAGAAAGCGCGGCGGTTTTCCGGGTCGACGGCCGAGGTGGGCTCATCGAGGAACAGCAGTTCCGGCTGGTGTAACGTGGCCGCTGCCAGCGCCAGGCGCTGCTTCTGGCCGCCGCTGAGGGTGCCGGCCCGTTGCCTGAGCAGACGGCCGAGTTCATAACGTTCGACATTGGCCGGGATGCGGTCTTTTTGTTCGTCGCGCGTCAGCGTGTAAATGTCGGCCATGAAGGTCAGGTTTTCGGATACCGTGAGGTCTTCAAACAGTGAAAACTTCTGTGTCATGTAGCCGACTTTGCGGCGCAGTTCCTCTGCCTGCCTGGGGATTTCCAGGCCGAGTACGCGGATATTGCCTGCGGTCGGGGTGAGTAAGCCGCAAAGCATCCGGATGGAGGTGGATTTGCCGGAACCGTTTGGGCCCAGGAAACCGTAAATCCGGCCCCGTGGCACATCCAGGTCCAGCTTGTTTACGGCAACGACGTGACCAAAGTCCTTGGTCAATCCCCGGGCCCGGATAGCCAGGTCTGTTTCGGTTGAATCCCTCATTCCGCTTAGTCTTCCGGGAAATCTGCCTGCAAGGGAACGCCCACGGGCAGGTTTCCGGCGTCGGGGAGGTCAATTTCAGCCAGGAAGCTCAGCCGGGAACGGTCGTGTTCGGTCAGAGCAAAATAGGGGGTGAATGTGGCGTCCGATGAAACCCAGCGAACCGTGCCGCTGAACTCATCAGCTTCACCATCGACACGGACATTGAGACGCGTGCCCGGCGTAACATCGGTACGCAGATGTTCCGGTACGTAGACACGGGCGTAAATGCGCGAGTCATCCAGCACGATGGCGATAGTGGTGCCCGGGGCAGGGCGTTCTCCCACGCGGTAAAGCACTTTGTCGACAACCCCGGATACCGGCGCCACGATACGTGTGCGATCCAGGTCCAGTTGTGCCTGGCTGACCAGCCCGTCGCTGGCTTCGACCGCAGCGATGGCCTGGTCCAGTTCTTCAACGGTCGTACCGTTCAACAGGCGGCGCAACGCCTCTGAGTCTGCCTTGACCTGCTCAATGGCAGTCTTCCAGGCCGTCTCATCCCGGTCCAGTGCCTGTTGGTTTGAGAGTCCCTTTTCGAAGATTGTGAAGGTGCGGTCATATTGGGCTTTTTCATTTTCCTCGCGCAGCCTGCTGGCCTCGAGATTTGCCCGGGCCTCGAGGATGAATTCCTTGCGCGGCCCGCGCTGAAGTTCGGCGAGGCGCGCAACCGCCTGTTGACGCAGTCCGGTTTGCTGAGCCAGCCGTGCGCGGGCCCGGCTCGGATCCTGCTCGAGGATCAGGTCGCCGGCTGCAACGGCCTGGCCATCCGCGGCCCGGATGGAAATGATCGGCTCGTTGCTTTCAACGACCACGTCGATGCGGTCACGCTCCAGCGTTCCGACCATGAAAGTCTTTTCGCTGCGGTCACAGGCACTCAGCATCAGGACCAGGGGCAGCAAGGCAAAGGCTGCTATTCTTCTTGAATTACTCACGGGTAAAATCCTCTCTGCAGCAGGTCCATGATGGTTTTCCCTATTTTCCGGATCCCCTGTTCATCGTAGGAGATTCCGAGTGCGGGTTCGGCCAGGCCGCGGCTGATAAATGGAAAAACACACAGTCCGAATAGCATTTGTGCGGCCAGTGCCGGGTCCAGGTCTTTTCTCAGGCGCCCCCCGGATTGTTCCGCCATAAGCAGAGGCGGCAGCGCACCGCCCAATCGGGGTGCCAGGTTTTTCATGAAAAACTGCTGCATCACACCGCCGGGCAGAAGGACTTCACGGGTCATCAATACGGGCAAGCTGGGCTGCCTGGCGAAGGCTCCCAGGATCGAGAGAACAATGTCCTGTAATGGGGCCTGCTGCTTCTTCTGCATGTCCGCAACGGCTTCGGCCAATGGTTGCAGCGACTGTTCCAGCGCTGCATGCAGCAGGGCCTCCTTACTGCCGAAGTAGTAGTGAATCATTGCCGGATTGACGCCTACACGGTCGGCGATTTCCCGCACAGGGGTCGCGGCATAACCCTGGTTGGCAAACAGGTCAACGGCAGCCTCCATGATCTGCTGACGGATATCGGCTGAGCCCTCTTTTGAAGGGCGGCCCTGGGGCCTGCTTTTTTCGGCGTTCGGAAGAGGCATGGTTCGGTCCAGGCTGGTTGTTTTTGCACTTGCCTTCCTGTCTATATTAATTAAATGATTAATTAAATACAAGCCTGCCCGCGGGAATGGTTGAATTCAGGACGGGCAGGGGCATTGCGCCGGGCGTGCTTTGCAGGCAATGGAAAAGCGGCGTTGTCCTGTTATGATCTCGATTGGTTGAAGCAAAGGCTTCGCAAGTCACTCAACAGGAATTTTGCCATGCGGCCTACACTGAATATTCTGAGCCAGGACATGATCATCCGGATACTGGATGAAGCCAAGCGCATCATGGCTGAAAGAGGCATGGAGATCCGAGGCGCCAAAATGCGGCAGCGCCTGCTCGACCATGGCCTGAAGACGGACGCCAGCGGCAAGCGGATCATGTTTCCGCACGATGTGGTCGAGCGCGCCATTGAATCGGCGCCGGGTAGCTTCACCTTGTACGACAGGGACGGCAACCCGCATGCTGAGCTGGGCGGCTACAACGTCAATTTCGTTCCCGGTTCCAGCGGGCTGAAAGTTCTGGATCACCGCAGCGGTGAAACCCGCCTGGCCAACTCCACGGATTTTGTTGAGTATGTGCGCCTGGCGGACGGCCTGGAGCATATCGGATACCTGGCCACGGCTTTTTCCACCAACAAGGACATCGAACCCCAGGTTTCCGACGCCTGGCGCCTGTACATGTCGCTGGTCAATTCAAAACGCCCCGTCGCCTCGGGAGCGTTCAGCGAACACGGCATTCCACGGCTGGTCAGCCTGCTGCAGATGTTCCGCCGTGATCCGGCCGAACTGGCGGCCAAACCCCTGTCGGTGTTTACCATTACAGCGACCGGCAATTTCCGCTATGGCGAGGATTCCTGCCAGAACCTGCTGGACTGCGTCGATGCTGGTATTCCGGTGGAAATCGTGCCCGTCACGCTGATGGGGCTGATCGCTCCGGTCACCCTGGTCGGCGCGCTGGTGTTTCACTGCGTGGACGTTTTGACCGGCCTGACCATGGCGCAGATCATCCGCCCCGGGCACCCGGTGTTGTTTGGCGGCGCGCCGGCGACTTTCCACATGAAAGCCGCGAGTTCACCGATGGCGGCCATCGAGGCGCAGCACCTGGATGTGGCCTACGTGGCGATCGCCAAATACCTGGGCCTGCCCTCGCAGGCCTACATGGCGCTCAGCGACGGCAAGGAACTGGACGCCCAGGCCGGCGGCGAATCGTTCAGCAGCGCGCTGCTGGCCGCGCTGGCCGGGGTGAATTCAGTGGCTGGCCCCGGTATGCTCGATTTCGTGCTGACGTTCAGTTTGCCGAAGCTGGTATTCGACAACGAGGTATGCGGCCAGGCGCTGCATTTTTGCCGTGAGATCAAAATTCTGGATGATCTGCCCAGTAACCACCTGGTGGACCACCTGGTCAACCAGGGCCACCTGATCACGGCGCAACAAACACTGGATCACTGGCCGCAGGAACTGTACCTGACGGACCCGGTCATCGACCGGAAGACCCGCGACACGGCGGAAAAGACCGCCGGGCCGAACCTGGTTGAACGCGCCTGCGAGCAGGTGGAGCTTCGGCTGGCGAAGTACCAGCCGTTCGAGACCGACCCCGCCATTGACACCGCAATGCGCGACATCATCCGGTCAGGGTTCAAATCGCAGGAAAAACTGCCGGATTTGCCACCGCCACCGGACGCGTCCGCAGGCCGTGCAAGCCAGGGTCATACCCGTCGTCGCAACCGGCGGCGGAAAAGGGATTAAAATCCAGTAATCGCCAGTGAGTATCAGTAGATGAGAAACAAGGTTCTGATAACTATTGGCTCTATGGTGACTGCATTTCAGGCTGGTGGGTATCTGAAAGATCGGGAGCAATTCACAATAGCTTCATGAGCCTGATGAGTCAGTGTAAAGTAGCAACCTGACTCATGTGTCGAATAAGGTGAATTGATGAAAAAAATTACGGTTTTGTCGCTGCTTGCGATTTTTGTTTTCTGTTTCGCGCAAGTGGCGTCGGCAAAAGTTGGGGTCACCGACAAATGCCAGGAAGAAGTCGAGCAATTGGCAGACAAGATCCGAGACAACAAGGACGATTACACAGCGGAAGCTCGTCGGAAAGCACAAGCACAGCTGGCGTCTGCCAGGACCAACCGTGCAAATCCCGCCAGGTGCCGTGAAAATCTGCGGGACGCAAGACAGGAACTGCGAGACGGCAAAAAATAGTCCAATTAAGACCTGGCGCAATTTGGAGTAGTTGTTCGCGGGCTCAGCACGTATCCTGGGCATGCAACTGATAGTTAAAGCTCCGCTTCTGGACGATTGCGGTCGTATCCAGCAATCGGGTGATTAGTTCTCTTTTGGGTCGAAAGCCGCCATTGTTCATCCCGAGAGTAGATATTCCGCTGTTGAGCAGAGGGCAGAACTGCCCAGGATGTGGATCTCAGGGCAGTCTTGTTCTCAGTTCAGCCAGAAGCGGAACTGGTGCTTTGTAGTGTTGCTTATCTAAAAACTTGAGTTCGGCTGTTTCAGAAACCATATCTCTTCCGGTGTCGATTGACGGCCCAGAATTTTATTGCGATGTGGGTAACGACCAAACCTGTCAATGATAGCTTTGTGCTTATGTGCAAAGTCCAAGTTATTTGGATTACCTAACGACTTGAATAGTTTTACAGCTTCAATATGTATAAGCGGGGACTCGCTGTGCATAAACGGCATATAAAGGAAAACACGATGAGTTTCTGAAAGCTCGCTATCCATTCCTTTTGATATCGCAACCTGAGCAAGGGCTAGAGCCATAGGGTCACAAGCAAATGACTTTGGCTTCTCACGATAAATATTGCGTGAGAATTGATCCAGAATGATCACTTCGGCGAGGCTGCCTAGAGCAGTTTCGCGCCACTGGAACAATTCACCAGCCCTGGCTTGGTCATGCAATCTGCCAAAGCGGGCTTGAATCATCAAGTCGAACTTTTCGTCTTTTTGCCACCACTTCTTTGGTTCAAGCTCAGCAAACCAAAAGTCGATGATTTCTTTATACATTTAGCCGGTCACACAATCGTATTCTGCGATCGGCCAGTGTAGCATGGGCCCAGTTTCCGCTTTGGGTTGCGATTTAACCAATGTGTTGCATCGACCGGTTGAAATCGCAGTCGAAAGCTGCTCTCCCCACCTGTTGACCAACAATGACCGCTATCCGACGATCAGCAGAACCTATAAAGCGTCAGTTTCCTAGGGCGATTTGTTCCGAGTTCGGCCAGAAGGATAAATTTGGTCAGGCTTGAGAAGAGTGTATCAAGCCCCTTTAGCTGTGAATCAAAATAACGTCGTCCTGACCGCGTTAATTGCCAATACCCACAAGCACAATGTAGACAAAGTGAACAACGTGACCCGCACCGAGATGATATTAACGGTCCCTTGCCAGATGCTATGTACTATCCTGATTGCAACATATGCCCAGGCGAACGTTAAGTTGATTCCGGCGCCCTCGCCCGCCAGGGCCAGGATCACAACCGCCGCGTAGAAAATGGTCGGCTGTTCCATCAGGTGGGTGTAATTATGGGATTTCCAGTTTACTTTTGCCGGCATCATTGACTCGACATCGACGTATCGGGATCCTCGTTCTGCCTCGCTGATTTTTATGCCTTCCTTCGCGAATGCGGGAAATCTCGTTGCACTCATCCACAACAGCACGACGAGAGACCATAACACCAATACTGCTGCCGGCGCCAAAATAGGGATCTGTTCCATGACAACTCCTTCATTTTGCAATCAATCAGATACCGTTGAATATACTTGATGCAGAAACATACCGACATGACCAAAAAGGGTCAAAAGCGGAAGTTTGAACGCAAATTTCCCCTGACTATTCGTCTGACACTTCACTTAGCAGGCGGCGGAAACTCATACGGCTCAAGTTCCACGCCCATCTCCACCAGGCGGGCTGCAAAGTTGGGCGTCCATTCCAAATCCCAAAGCAGGTGTCCGCCCCAATCCGAAATCATGAGTGTAAAAAACGCCATAGAAGAATAATGCGGCAAGGCATCAAGGGCCCGGAAAATTTCTGTGGCCTGTTCAGTTTCTCCAAGCTGTTTTAGTGCGACGGGCAGATAAATGTAAAAACTCCATGTACGCGGTTTTTCTTCCTGCAGTGCTTCTTCAATCAAAGCACGCGCCTCATCTTGCCGCCCTGCCAGAACCAGCGCCAGAGCCCTGCCGCCTCGAGATGCGACGTCAGGGAAATTGAGAAATTCGTCATAGCGGCCGGTCTGCATCAGGAACAGGAAACGTATCCAAATCTGGGGGGCAGTTGTTGCGGAAATTCCTTCTGTTTGTTTGATGAACTCCGCCGCCTCGTTGTATTCACCAAGTCCCATGGCACTCGTGGTCGCCCAGTAAAGTAAAGTCAAATCCAGCGGATTGTGTTCGAGGCACTTCTTATAATATCGGTAATTGGATTCGATACCGCTGCGCCCTAGAAATGCGAACGCGGTGTCCGATTGATTCGTCCCTGCAAAGGCCGGAAGCGCAGAGGTCTCGCGTATCTTTACGAGTTTGTTCAGTAGCGGCCGAAAGCCGCTCCAGTCTTCGCTGTACAAGGTACGCTCGGCCTGGTAAAGAACGCGCAGCTCCTCGTTGTTCGCGAACTCGATCGCTCGATCATAATCCTGCAGGAACAGTTTAAATGCTGCCTCCGGCGTCATGCCGGCATAGGCATCGGGCAGTAGCTCGATATACCCGGCAGCGTAGTGGAAATAGGCGTCGCCGTGATCGAGGTGCGCCTGGGCGAACTCGGGATCGTATTCGAGGGCGCGTTCAAACCATCGTTGTGACTCCCAGATTGCACCCAAATCGTTATGAGTCGTGTGCCATTCGGTCCAAAGAAGCCGGCCGCGAAGGTAAGCTTCGTAAGCCTGCACGTTGCGGGTGCCGGTCTGGAACATCTCTTCCCGGCGCGCCTCGTCCAGGTAGATGTCGAGGGCGGTCGCAATATTTGCGGCAATGTCCTCCTGTACCGCGAACACATCATCGGTACTGCGATCATAGGTCTCCGACCACAGGTTAAAGCCATCGGCCGCCTTGATCAGCTGGGCGGTTACCCGCATCCGCTCACCCGCTCGGCGCACCGAACCCTCGACGATATGGGCCACCCCGAGCGTTGCGGCAATCTCCGGAATCGGCAGTTCGAGGCCCTTGAAGTGGAATGCAGAGGTGCGGGCAGTGACCTTGAGTTCCGGCAGCTGGGCTAGGCTGTTGATGATCTCCTCGGTCAGGCCGTCCGAGAACCACGCCTGGTCGCCGTCGGGCGACAGGTCGTCGAACGCCAGTACCGCCACCGAATTGGTGTAGCCGACGGGAGCGGCTGCCTCTGCCGGAGCCGCCGGTTGCTCTGCAAGCCGTGGACTCAACCAAAAGCGGTCGGCCACGATGAACACCAGCGCTACAACGATCAACCCGATCGTGAACACGTCCAGACGCCTGGAGGTGAGATGGGTAATGGACGCATCACGCACCACATCCTTCTCACGCTTGATGCCTTCAGGAGTGAGTTCATAGACCCAGGAGATGATCAACGCCGGAACGAAACCGAGCGCAAACACGATGACCACGAAACGCACGCCCCAATCCGGTATACCGAAGACTGGAAACAGTGTGCTGGATACTTCGGTCAGCAGCCAGGCCAGCGCCAGGTAGGCAATGGCAACGCGAAATACATTGCGGCGTTTAAGTTCGTGGTAAAGCGACATGAACCAATGCTTCCCAGTTCGGCCTGATCAATCAGTTTACGCCTGGGCCTGGCACGCTGCGCTGACATGCGTCACTGCGTAAATTTCGGATGATTAACGGTCTATGAGGTATGAAAAAGTGAACCTATGGCTAATTTCCCGAAAATCTGCAAGTTCCGGGTCGGGTCGAACTCCGAGATCCTAGGCAGTCAGGGACCTGGTTCAGCTATCAAGCGAATATCG
>JAHEFT010000063.1 GCA_024640025.1 Chromatiales bacterium | reverse complement strand
TGCGATGTGGGCGGGATTCTGGATGAGCAGGGTCGCGGAGTCCGGGTATTCACGACACGTCCGGATACTTCCTATGGCATGACTTACGCCGTACTGGCTCCCGAGCACCCGCTTGTTTTGGAAATTACGACCAGGGAGCATCGGGAGGTTGTAGCCGGTTTCATTGAACAGGCCGGGAAGGCGACTGAGACTGATCGCCTGGCGGTCGAAAGCGGGCTGGAGAAGCGCGGCGTGTTCACCGGGGCTTACCTGTTCAACCCATTTACCCGTAAACCGGTTCCCCTGTATATCGCGGACTACGTTCTGATGGGCTACGGCACAGGGGCCATCATGGCTGTTCCCGGACAGGACCAGAGGGACTGGGATTTTGCCGTGAGCCACGGCTTGCCGATTGTCCGCACCGTGGCGCCACCTGAAGGATGGCAAGGCGAGGCCTACACCGGGGACGGTCCGGCCATCAACAGCGAGTGGCTGGATGGACTGGACGTCGGCGAGGCGAAAGAGAAGGCCATGACATGGCTGGAGGCAGAGGGCCTGGGTGAGCGTAAGGTCAACTATCGCCTGCGCGATTGGGGTGTCAGCCGGCAACGCTACTGGGGCTGCCCGATCCCGGTCATTTATTGTGACGATTGCGGTTCAGTGCCGGTACCTGAAAGCGATTTACCTGTTGTGCTGCCGGAAAATGTCAGCTTCATGGGTGTGCAATCGCCCATCAAGGCCGACCCCGAATGGCGTAAGACGACCTGTCCGGAGTGTGGTGGCGCCGCCGAGCGCGAAACAGACACTTTTGATACTTTTATGGAAAGTTCCTGGTATTACGCCCGTTACTGTTGCCCGGATGCGGACGCACAACTGGATGAACGCGCCAGGTACTGGCTGCCGGTGGACCAATACGTTGGCGGCATCGAGCATGCCATCCTGCACCTGATGTATTTTCGGTTCTATCACAAACTGATGCGCGACGCCGGTATGGTGGATTCTGACGAACCGGCAACCCGGCTGTTGTGCCAGGGAATGGTGGTAGCGGATACCTACTACCGTACCGGGGAAGACGGTTCGATTCACTGGATCAATTCCGCCGAGGTCGATGTCGAGAAAGACTCAAAAGGCCGGCCGGTGGCCGCAACGCTGTGCTCGGATGGCGCGCCGGTGGAATTCGGCGGCGTGGAAAAAATGTCGAAATCCAAGAACAACGGCGTGGACCCTGAGGGACTCATGGATCGCTACGGCGCTGACACTGTCCGGTTATTCTCCGTTTCGGATTCTCCGCCGCACCAGTCGCTCGAATGGTCGGACTCCGGGGTCGAAGGCGCTTCTCGATTCCTGAAAAGGGTATGGTCCCAGGTCATGAACCACGTGGATGCCGGGCCTTGCCAGGCGCTCAATGCGGCAAAGCTGAGCAACGAGGAAAAAGAAATCCGCCGCCTGGTACACGACACCATAGTAAAAGTGAGCGATGATATCAGCCGCCGCTACACGTTTAACACGGCAATTGCAGCGGTGATGGAACTAACCAACCACCTCGCGAGGTTCGAAGCGGGGAACGAGCAATCCAGGGCCGTGGTCCAGGAAGCATGGACCCACATCGTACGCCTGCTGGCTCCAATTACGCCCCATATCTGTGAAGAATTGTGGCGTCTGCTGCGCGGGCAAGGGCCGCTATACGCGGCGGCCTGGCCCGTTGCAGACGAGTCTGCCCGCGTGCGCACCCAGGTGACCCTGGTGGTGCAGATCAACGGAAAATTACGCGCCCGCCTGGAATTGGAGCCCGGTGCGACGAAGGAGCAGGCGATGGAGCAGGCGCTTGCAATAGAAAACGTTCAGCATTACGTCGATGGTAAAACGGTCCGTAAAGTGATACACGTACCTGATCGATTGCTGAATATCGTTGTGGGTTGAAAACCATGCCATTCCGTCTGTTAACCGTTTTTCTAACCCTGGCCGTGCTGAGTACAGGCTGCGGCTTTCAGCTGCGTGAAGATGCCGATTTGCCTCCGCAAATGGCCAGGACACAAATGGTGATCGATGACGAGTACAGTGCACTGGCCCGGCGGGTCAGGGTCATGCTTGAACAGAGCGGCGTGCAGTTCGTCAGCGGCGGCCAGGCCTCCGCCATCCTGGAAATACCCGTCAATAAAGTAGCGACGGATGTACTGACGATCGGCGACAACGCCAGGGTCAGGGAATACCGGATCAGCCACACGGTTCGTTTCCGTTTGCTGGATGCAGAAGGCAAGGAATTACTGGGCTGGCAGAACCTCCGGCAGGCCCGTGAAATCAGTTTCAACGAGCAGCGGATTCTCGCGGGTTCAAGAGAGCAGGAATACCTGGAGGAAGAACTTGTTGAGACATTATCGCGCCTCCTTATTTCCCGCCTGGAAACGGTTCCGGCCGGTTCGGGCTGAAGCCGATGCCGGTTAGTTCGGACCAGCTTCCCGCACTTCTTTCGAAATCGCTGGCGCCCGTGTACCTGGTCGCGGGGGCTGAGCCGCTCCTGGTGCAGGAGAGCCGGGACCGGATCATCAAGACCGCCCAGGAAAAAGGTTTCGTGGAACGCACGGTTTTTGACGTCAACAACACGTTTGACTGGAACCTGCTGACAGAAAATGCTGCGGAGCTATCATTATTCTCCAGCCAGAAAATCGTCGATGTAAGGCTGCCGACCGGGCGACCGGGGACAAGCGGCTCAAAGGTCCTGGTTGAGATTACAGAATCGCGCGATCCAAATATCCTTTTGCTGGTTTCCTGCGGCCAGTGGGATAACGCTCTCAAGAAATCGAAGTGGGCATCGCAATTGGCGCGGGCCGGCGTCCTGGTAGAAATCTGGCCGGTGAAACCGCAACAGCTTCCACAGTGGATCAGGGGGCGGATGGTTGCGGCTGGCCTGAAACCCGAACCGGACGCCATCGCCATGCTGGCTGACCTGGTCGAAGGCAATCTGCTCGCTGCACAGCAGGAAATCGACAAGCTGTTGCTGCTGGATCACGGTCCACGGGTCACAGCGGCCGATATCACCCGCGCCGTGGCCAACAACGCGCGGTTTGATGCATTCCGCCTGGTTGAATGTGTCCTGCAGGGCCAACTGGGCGAGTGCCTGCGCGTTGCATCCGGCCTGCAGCGTACCGGTGTTGCCATCCAAATGGTCAGTGGCGCCCTTTACCGGGAGCTGATGCTGGCGGACACCGTTCGCGCCGCCGTGCATTCCGGTCAAAACGAGTCATCGGTTTTTGGCAAGTTTCGTGTCTGGCAGGCCCGCCAGGCGCCCATCCGACAGGCCATCCGCCGCCTGTCCGAATTTGATTTCGGGGAATCGTTCCGTGCGCTTTCCCTGATCGATCTGCAGAGCAAGGGTAGAGCGCCAGGCGATGCCTGGCAGACGCTGGACCGCTTGCTCTGGCATCTTTGTGATCCCGGCAAGATCGGCGCAAGCGCCGGCAGATAAATGAGCCGTCCCGCGAAAAACCGGTTCGCCGCAATTGGCCTGTTTGGTGGAACCTTTGACCCCGTTCATCATGGGCACCTGCGTGCCGCTCTCGAAGCGAAGGAACTTCTGGGCCTCGATGATTTCCGACTGTTGCCGGCAGGGACTCCACCGCACCGGCCAAGCCCGGTGGCGCCAGCCATCCACCGCCTGGCCATGTTGCGCCTGGCCGTGGCGGGACATCCGGGTTTCAGTGTCGACGACCGCGAAATCAGGCGTGCCGGTCTCTCCTACATGGTCGATACACTGCGTGAGTTTCGACAGGAATCGGGTGAAGCGCCCCTGATGCTGCTAATTGGGCAGGATGCGGCGAATGCCCTGGACACCTGGCATGAATGGAGAGCGATTTTCGAGCTGGCGCACCTGGTCATCATGCGCCGGCCGGAGTCCCAGGAATCCTGGTCCGGAGAATTGCAGCAACACGTTGAAAATCGGTTCGTCAAGCGGCCCGCAAGGCTCAGAGAGAAAGCGGCGGGATATGTGCTGCCGCTTGAAATAACCCAGTTGGCCATATCCTCCACTGATATCCGTGACCGACTGTCCCGCGGGCGTTCCCCCGGTTTTCTGCTTCCCGACCGGGTCCTCGATTATATCAGCCAAAACCGACTTTACTTTGCGGGTGCCGTCGGGAAAGGCTAAAATCCACGTATTGCAACCCGGGTGATTCCATTTGACCAAAAAAACCGCTGAAGCCACATTGACGTCCCATCAACTCAGGGACCTCGTGATCTCCTCCCTGGAAGACCTGAAAGCCATCGATATTCAAGAAGTCGACGTTTCCGGACAAAATCCGTTGACGGACCGGTTTGTCATCGCTTCTGGCAATTCGACCCGGCATGTAAAGTCCATGGCGGAGAAACTCGTTATGAAGGCCAAGGCAGCCGGTTGCAAGCCCCTGGGTGTTGAAGGGGAGGGGCAGGGCGAATGGGTTCTGGTTGACCTGAACGACGTGATTGTTCACCTGATGCTGCCCCAGTCCAGGGCTTTCTACAACCTCGAAAAGCTTTGGGAGGCCAGTACTCAGCGGCGCGGAAGCGCAAGCCGTTCAGCCTGAGTTCCAACACCCCTGATGCAACTGACCGTCGCCGCCATAGGCCAGCGAATGCCTCCATGGGTTCAAGCTTCCTGGAAAGAGTATGCGCGCCGCTTTGGACGCGGCGTGTCTCTGGAATTGAAGGAACTTCCACTGGCTAAACGGTCTAAAAACCCCGACATCGAGGGTTTGCGCAACGCGGAAGGAGAAGCCTTGCTGGCGGCCGTGCCAACCGGGCACCGGGTCATCGCCCTTGATGAACGGGGTGTTCAGTGGTCCACTGCGGAACTGGCGGAACAAATGGAAAACTGGATGCGGGAGGAACACGGTGTGTGTTTCCTGGTGGGTGGTCCCGATGGCCTGCCTCAGCGGTGCCGGGAGCAAGCGCGAAATATCTGGTCGCTCAGCCGGCTGACATTGCCCCATCCCCTGGTTCGAACTGTCCTGGCCGAGCAGCTTTACCGGGTCTGGACCATGACGCAAAACCATCCTTACCATCGCAGTTGAAGCATGATGCATAAGATGGGCGATGCAAGAGAAGCGCGGCTCGTGCTCGCTTCGGCGTCTCCGCGGCGCCGGGAATTGTTGCGGCAGATTGGCGTTGGTTTTCGGGTTGTTGTCGCGGACATCGAGGAAAAGCCTCTTCCGGAAGAGAGCCCGCGAGACTTTGTGCTGCGGATGGCCCGTGAAAAGGCGGTGGAAGTGATGCGCAGGGAATCCGGCTATGTACCGGTGCTGGGATCAGATACCGCCGTCATTCTGGATAGCCGGATTCTCGGCAAGCCGGAGAACAGGCTCGAGGCGATTGAAATGCTGAACAGCCTGTCGGGAAAAACCCACGAAGTTTATTCAGCAGTGGTTGTCGCCGTCAGCGAGGCGGAGATACATGAAGCGTTGAGCATCAGCCGCGTGACATTTTCAGAACTCGAACCGGCGTGGATCGAGTCCTATATCGATACCGGCGACCCCATGGACAAAGCGGGTGCGTATGGCGTTCAGGGCAAAGCTGCAGAAAAAATCTCAAGAATCGAAGGAAGTTTTTACGGCGTGATGGGACTGCCGCTTTACGAAACTGCACAATTACTGCGACGCGCCCAGGTGCTATTCTAGAATGGTTTCACAGAGGACAATTCGAGTGTGAGCGAAGAAATTCTGATTAATTCGACTCCCTCGGAAACCAGGGTTGCACTGGTCGAAAACGGCATGCTGCAGGAAGTCTGGCTGGAACGACAGAGCCAGACAGGCTATATCGGCAATATCTACAAAGGCCAGGTTTCCAGGGTGTTGCCGGGGCTGCAGGCATCCTTCATCGAAATTGGTCTGGAGCGAACCGCCTTCCTGCACGCGCGCGACATGGTCCGCCAGGACCCGGTAGCCGCTTCCGGTGAACCGCCAGCCGAACCGCTGATCCATGACCTGTTGCGCCAGGGTGATGAGGTTATCGTACAGGTCATCAAGGACCCCCTGGGCAGCAAGGGTGCACGGTTGACAACCAACATCAGTATTCCCTCACGCTTCCTGGTGCTGCTCCCGGATTGTGACGTTATTGGAATATCAACCCGAATCGAAGAAGATCAGGAACGGACCCGGCTCAAGGATTTGGTGCGCACGCTGAGGGACGAGGGCGATGGCTTTGGCTATATCGTCAGGACCAATGCAGAGGGTGTGAATGACTTTGCGCTTTCCGCGGACATGGTCTATCTCCGAAAAGTCTGGCAGGCTGTCAGAGAGCGTATAATTTCCGCCGCTCCCGCGAGCTGTGTATTTGAAGATCTGTCGCTTTCCCCGAGAGCGCTGAGGGACATGATGCACGAGGATGTGGATCGCGTGCGTGTCGATTCACGGGCAGCCTTTGAAAAAGTACGGGACTTTGCGCGGCGGTTTGTGCCTGACTGGCTGGAGCGTATCGAAGAGCACACGGCGGAACGTCCAATATTCGATCTGTTCGGGGTTGAGGATGAAATCGAAAATGCATTAAAACCGACTGCTCCCCTGAAGTCCGGTGGTTACCTGGTGTTCGACCAGACCGAGGCCATGACGACCATTGATGTCAACACCGGTGGTTACGTGGGTTATCGCAATCTCGAGGAGACCATTTACAAAACGAACCTTGAAGCCGCTCAAGCCATCGCACGGCAACTTCGGCTGCGAAACCTGGGCGGCATCATTATCATCGACTTTATCGACATGGGCGACGAGGAGCACCGCCGGCAACTCATGAGTTCGTTCGAAAAGGCGCTGGAACGCGACCATGCAAAAACCACGCTGACCGAGATTTCGTCGCTGGGCCTGATTGAAATGACGCGGAAAAGGACAACCGAGAGCCTGGAGCACAGGCTGTGCATACCTTGTCCCTATTGTGACGGCAAGGGGACAATCAAGAGTGCTGAGACGGTCTGCCTGGAAATTTTCCGCGAAATCATGCGTTCCAGCCGGCAATTCGAAGCCAGCAAGCTGATGGTGGTTGCCTCGCCAAAGGTGGTTGAACGAATCCTGGATGAGCAGTCCTCTACCGTGGCGGAGCTGGAAGAACTGATCGGCAAGTCCATACGCTTCCAGCAAGAAGACCAGTATGCCCAGGATCAGTACGATGTGGTCCTGCTCTGAGCCTTGACATGACCACCCTGAAGAAAATTTTCCGGCGTGTAAAAACGCTGCTCTGGACCGCCTTTTCAATCCTCGTGATCCTCGCAGCGGTCGGGGTGGGTGTCGGAAAACTCCTGATGCCCTACAGCGACCGCTACCAACCCCGGCTGGAAGCCTGGTTGTCGGAGGAATTCGGCCGGCCGGTCAAGCTGGAGAGTTTCAATGGCGAATGGACTGCTTACGGTCCGCGGCTTTCTTTGAAAGGGATGAAGCTCCTGCCTGTGGGAAAAGCGGGGCCGGATGAATACCTGAGCACTGGTGATGCGGTGGCGATTGAGTCCGCGGCCCTGGATATCAAGCCGCTCAACCTGCTGGTGCCGGGACGCCCGCTCTACAATTTTCGGGTCATCGGCGCAGATTTTGAACTGCGCCATACGAGTGATAATCGGTTTGTGCTGTCCGGCTTTGGTGTCAGCGGCCGTGATGCAGCCCAGGGCTCAGCACTGAAGGAACTCGCAAAAATCGGCGAGGTAGTCCTGCAGGACTCCAGCCTGGTTTACCAGGATGAGAAACATGGAATCCTGCTGGGTTTTGCAGGCATCGAGGGAAGACTGAAGCTGGACGGCAATGAATTGTCGGCTGAAATCCAGGCAGGGTTTTTCGATGCCCGCAGCGACCTGGTTTACGGCGACATCGAGGCAACGTTGTTACTGACTCTGGACGAGGACCAGAAACTGGTTGACCTGGCCTGGCAGGCTTCGGCAGGTGATTTAATGCTCGCTGCATTCCAGGGCCGGTTGCCGACCAATCCGTTTCTGCCCCTGTCGGGATGGCTGAATGCTGAACTCTGGGGTGAATGGTCGAAAAGCGAAGGGCACCGGATCACGGGTGTTGTCGACCTCAGCGAAGCAAGGCTGGTTAACGAATTCCAGGATTTACGGCTTGACCACGTCAATGCCCGCTTGCGCTGGCGGTTCCAGGGGAAGGGGAAATGGGAGCTTCACCTGGCAGATTTCCTTTATGACGATGGAGAAAACGCCTGGGTTGCGCCCCGCCTGTCCCTGGCCAGGGACAAGGAAGCTGATATGGGTCTTTGGATCAGCGCCGATGAACTTCCCCTCGGTGTGCCGCTAAACCTCGCGCGCGACATCATGTCGATTTACGGGACGTCGTGGCCGGCATTTCTGCCGAAAGCTGCGGCCGGCACGGCTGCAGGCCTCGACCTGGTTCTTGACTCCGCCTGGAAAGTGGTCCTGGCGGATGGAAAGCTGAGCCAGGCCAGTGTTCTGGACTGGGACCGCTGGCCTGATTTACGCGGTCTGGATGCAACGGTGTCGTTGCACCGGGGTTTTGGGATGCTGAGAGTCAGCGGCAGGCAAGTAGACGCAGACTGGCCGCGTATGTTTCGCGACCCGATTCGTTTTTCCATACCCGCCTGCAATATCGACCTGAAATGGGGGGGCAATTACCAGATTGGATTCAATGACTGCCGCCTGGAGAACGATGACCTGGCGGTTCATGGCGATGCCAGGATTTCACGTGACGAAGGCAAGCCCGATGTCGATTTCAACGCGGAGTTCACGCGCGGCAATCTCGACAGACTGGATGCCTACTGGCCCGAGGCTGTTCTCAAAGATAGCGTGAAGACCTGGTTGCGCAAAAGCCTGGTTGCCGGAGAACTGGTGTCCGCAAGGTTTCAGATTCATGGAGACATGGACGACTGGCCTTTTCGTGAAGGGAGGGGGCGGTTTGAAGCAATCGCCGAGATACAGAACGGACAACTCGATTACCTCGACCGCTGGCCACAAGCCCGCGATTTCCAGGCAACGATAAAATTCCTCGGGCCTTCCATGGAATTGGCCGGGGTTATCAACGATATTGGGGGCGTGACGGCAAAAGCCGTGCAGGCGGGTATCACAGACTTGAAAATGCCTGTCCTGGAAGTCGGATACAGCGCCGATACCGACATTCCCGGACTACTGGAGTTCCTGGAACAGACCCCCTTGAAGGATCAGATTAAAGTCGACCTCTCCAGTTTTACTTTCGCGGGGCCGGCCCTGGCCGAAGGCGGGCTGGTGGTTCCATTGGGCAGCAGTCCGGGTGAACTGGCTCTTGATGGTGAAGTGATATTGCCCGGCGGGTACTTTTCTGACCCGGTCTCTGAAATTACCCTGGAAAAAATAACCGGGAACCTGCGATACGATGAAACCGGTTTCAGCGGTGATTCCCTGGACACCGTTTTCCGGGGTTATCCGGCGAAACTGGACCTGGCTGCAGGAACCGGGCGGACGGAGAAATTCCGTGCCGATCTCGAGGGCTTTTTCGGAGTCAGGGACGTCGTTCCCGCTTTCATTCTGGAAAGTTACGCTGAATTGGCGAAATTTGAAGGTGAGTGTCTCTGGCATGCCTCTCTGGTTGTATCTTCCGCCGAAGATTCCGGGGAGACACAGACCCTGTTGACGGTAGAGTCCGGCCTGCAGGGCATCAACCTTGATCTGCCCGAGCCCTTGAGCAAGCCTGCCGGTGAAAACTGGCCGCTGATTTTCAGATACCCGCTTTCCGGAACCAGGCAACTCCTGGACGTGGAATTGGTTGACCGGGTCACATTGCGGTTTGACCTGACAGGCCATCCCGAATCGCCGCTCAGCTCGGTCATCAGCCTGGGGGGCGGGTTGCCTGAAATGCCGCCAAACGGCTTTATCAGGATAGAGGGCGGGTCGGAAGTGATGGACCTGGATGGTTGGGTCGATGTGATCATCGACGGGGCGCTGGGGGGGAAGGGCATGGGCGGTCTCGAGCTTGAAAAAGGAAATCTTAAGGCAGGGAAAATGCTGTTCCTTGACCGCTATTTCGAAAACGTCGGGATGGGCTTTGAAGCCGCGGGCTCGGATATGTATGCCCAGTTCGAAGCCGAAGATATCAATGGAACAGTGCGATATACCCGGGGCGACACTGGTCAGGGCAGCCTGTCCGCCGAGTTTGAAAGGCTGGTGTTGAGAGACCCCGTGACGTCCGGTATGGACACGGAGACAGACCCTGCGGACCTTCCGGCTCTCCACCTCTATGCCCGGTCGTTTCAGTATTCAGGGGTTGAACTGGGCGAAACACGGATTGAAGCTTATCCTACCTCCACGGGATTTCATTTCGAAAAAGTAGATGCATCATCAGAGCAGCTTTCGGTTCAGGCCAGCGGGAACTGGTCATTGGGTGAGCTTGGCCAGAGATCGGATTTTGAAATCCACATGGCGTCCGAATCGCTGGGGGACTTTCTGACGACAATGGATATCAGTTCCGCTGTGCAGGGCGGGCAGACGCTGGTCGATTTCAGTGCCTGGTGGCCGGGGTCACCCGCGGCTTTCGCGCTTTCCCGGTTGAATGGACTGATCAATTTCAGCGTCGTCGACGGCAATATTGCCGACGCCAGCGCAGGCGGCGGACGCCTGCTGGGACTGCTGAGTATCCAGGCGCTACCGAAACGCCTGTCACTGGATTTCCGTGACGTTTTTGACGCCGGGTATTCATTTGATGAAGCTGCCGGTACGTTCCGACTGGAGAATGGAATCGCGACCACTGATGATATGCTGATGAAATCTTCCGCAGCCAGTATCTCGGTGGCGGGCAGCACCGACCTGGTGAAACAGGAGTACGACCAGTTGATGACGATCAAGCCCGGTCTGGGGAACACGCTCCCGATCATTGGTGTGCTTGCAGGCGGCCCCATTGGTGCTGCTGCAGGGCTGGCGCTGCAGGGTTTGTTGCAGGATCAGATAGGAGAGGCGTCGCAGGTGCAGTACACGATCAAGGGTCCATGGGAAGATCCCGTATTCGAGGCGGTAGACGTGAAGCGGTTGGAATCCGCTCCGCCGCCGGGCCAGTAAACTAAGGAGTATTCTGAAAAGGATGTGCAGATGAGCGACAGGCTAAAATTGGCAGAGCAGCAACTACTGGCGCCCGGCGGGCTCGATCAGGGACGTCTTGAGCTGGTGCTCAGCGACCTGATGGGGCCGGCGGTCGATTCCGGAGACATATATTTTCAGACGACCCGCCAGGAGTCCTGGTCCCTTGAAGACGGGCTGGTCAGAACCGGTACGCATTCAACCGAGCAGGGCGTCGGAATCCGTGCCATTTCCGGGGAAAAAACCGGCTTTGCCTATGCGGATGAAATCATCCTTCCGTCACTTTTGCAGGCGTCCGGAGCAGCCCGCGCCATCGCCAGCCAGGGCAGCAAGGGACAGGTGCAGGCGTGGAAAAGCCAAAAGACTCCCACACTGTACGGGACTGATGACCCGATTCTGTCAATGGATGCTGCGGAGAAAGTGGATCTCCTGCGCCAGGTAGATGCGTACGCCAGGTCCCGCGATTCCCGGGTCAGCCAGGTCATGGTCAGCCTGGCGGCAACTCATGAAACGATCCTGGTTGCAGCAACCGACGGAACGCTCGCAGCGGATGTCAGACCCCTGGTTCGTCTCAACGTCAATGTGATCGCTGAGCAGCAAGGCCGGCGCGAGCAGGGAAATGATGGCGGCGGAGGCCGATTTTCGTACCGGGTACTGCTGGAAAACGGCGCCTGGCGGGATATGGCTGATGAGGCCGTTCGCCAGGCACTGGTCAACCTCGCGGCAGATGCAGCACCGGCCGGAACCATGACGGTCGTACTGGGTCCGGGCTGGCCAGGGGTGCTTCTGCACGAGGCGGTCGGGCACGGGCTGGAAGGGGATTTCAATCGCAAGGGCACTTCGGCGTATAGCGGCAGGTTGGGGCAAAAGGTCGCAGCGGAGTGTGTCACGATAGTGGATGATGGAACTATTAAGGAGCGCAGGGGTTCTTTATCCGTGGATGATGAAGGCACCCCGACCCGACAGAATGTGTTGATAGAAAACGGCATGTTGGTCAATTACATGCAGGATAAACTCAACGCCAGGCTGATGAAAACTGACCCGACCGGAAACGGACGCCGGGAGTCATTTGCGCACTTGCCGATGCCGCGGATGACCAACACTTTCATGCTGGCGGGCGAGTACCCGCCGGAAGAAATTATCGCCTCGGTGGAACGCGGCCTCTATGCAGCCAATTTTGCCGGCGGACAGGTCGACATCACTTCCGGCCGCTTCGTCTTTTCGGCGAGTGAAGCCTACCTGGTGGAAAACGGCAGGATCACCCGGCCGGTGAAGGGCGCGACACTGATCGGCAACGGACCGGACGTGATGAACAGGGTATCCATGGTCGGTAACGATCTCAAGCTGGATTCCGGTGTTGGGGTTTGCGGCAAGGACGGTCAGAGCGTGCCCGTCGGCGTGGGTCAGCCCACCTTGAGAATCGACGGCTTAACCGTGGGAGGCACCGATGACTCGTAGGAGCGGGCCGCCTCGTGAAATTCGCGCGCCTCAGCTGCTTGAGTCAACTGCAGGCAGTGGTGCTTTCTGGTCCATTTCGCGCAGAATTTTGAACAGGGCCCTGGAAGAAGCGGGCGGCTTGTTTCTTGCGGCTTCCCGGTTGGCATTCCGGATCAATTGCCGGACCGCCTGGGTGTCGGTATCGTCGCGTTTCTCCACAAGTTTGCTGACCGCAGGATCGCCCGCCTCCAGCAGAAAAAGACGCCAGGCCTCGCAACGGTGCTGGCGCCCGGTAATCTCCCGGGCTTCCCCATCGAATTTCTCCAGGGCCAGCAGAATAGGTTCCGGATCATCCCGCCGCAATAGCTTGGCGACGAACTGCATCTGCCTCTTCCGGGCGACATTGGAACGGATCGCCCGTGCTTCCATGACAGCCGCCCTGACCGAATCATCCAGTGGCACCCGGCCCAGTTTAGCCTGACCCAGGTTGATCAGTTCCTGGGCCAGTGATTTCACTTCGAGCGCATCCCGGCGGCGTTGGCTCTTGCTGACCGGCGTCGGCTCATCCAGAATTTTTTCCTTGCCTTTCATCATTTTCTCAACGAGTATTTCGGGCCATTAGGGGTAACAGATGTCAGATGATTCCATGGTAACGCAGCCAACGCTCAACCGTGAAGCCGAGTTTGATTTGCTCGAAAGTCATGTACTCGACGCATTGCGCCTGGCCCGCAAGTCCGGAGCCGGAGACGCCGAAGTAACCGCGCATACCAGCCAGGGTCTTTCCGTTTCCGCGCGACTTGGAGAAGTGGAGACGCTGGAACACATGCAGGACCGTGGGATTTCCGTAACCGTCTATATAGGCCAGCGAAAGGGCAGTGCCAACAGCGCCGATTTGCGCCGGGAGTCGATGGAAGCCTGCGTCCGGCATGCGATTGACATAGCCCGTTTCACCCAGGAGGACAAGGCAAACGGCCTGGCGGATCGGGAGAGGCTGGCCACGACGTTTCCCGACCTTGATCTCTGGCACCCGGTGGCGCTGGATGCCGGGGCAGCCATTGAGCGGGCCCTGGCCTGTGAGGCGGCCGGCCGCAGCAACGATAAAATCGATAATTCCGAAGGCGCGTCGTTCAATGCCGGCCTGGGTATCGGGATTTATGGCAATTCCAATGGGTTCATCGGTCGTGGCGCCGGAACCCGGTTCAGCCAGTCATGTGTCCTGGTGGCGGGTAAAGGCGAGAACATGCAGCGCGATTACAGTTATGACAGCCGCCGTTGTTTTGGCGACCTTGAATCACCTGAGACGACAGGCAGCGAGGCCGCCCGCCGAACGGTCAGCAGGCTGGGTGCCCGGCAGTTGCCTACCTCGGAAATGCCGGTCCTCTTCGCGCCCGAAGTGGCGCAGAGCCTGGTGGGTCACCTGGTTGGCGCCATTTCGGGGCCAGCCCTCTATCGCAACGCCTCGTTCTTGAAAGACAGGGCCGGTGACGCCCTGTTTCCGGCCTGGGTCAACATCATCGAACGCCCGCATTTGCTCCGCGGTGCGGGCAGCGCATCATTCGATTCGGAGGGGGTTGCAACCCGCGACCGCCGGATTATCCAGTCCGGCGTGCTCCAGGGTTATGTCCTGTCTTCCTATTCCGCCAGGAGGCTGGGTCTGGAGACAACCGGGAACGCCGGTGGCGTGCGGAACCTGCTGCTGGAACCGGGTGGCCAGGGTACGCAAGACCTGGTCAGGCAAATGGGGAACGGCCTGCTGGTGACCGAGGTCATGGGCCAGGGCGTCAACATGATCACCGGAGATTATTCCAGGGGGGCATCCGGCTTCCTGGTGGAAAATGGTGAGATCACCACTCCGGTTGAAGAAGTCACCATTGCGGGCGACCTGCTCGATATCTTCAGCAACGTGGTTGCAGCAGGAGAAGACATAGACACCCGCGGCAATATCCACACCGGTTCGATCTTGATCAGCAAAATGATGGTCGCGGGGGCTTGAACGTATTTAAGCTCATGCGGGTGGTGGTCCTGTTGAGCATCTTCTTTGTCATCCTGGCCAGTACATGGATGATCGAGAAGCGCATGGCGGCCTGGGAAAGGCCCATTCTGGTGACGATCTATCCGATCGCTGCCGACGACGAACCCGGAACCATGAAATTCGTCGAAGCGATTGACGTTCAGACTTTCGATGCGGTCAATCGCTTCATGGACGAGCAATCCAGGCCCTACGGTTTTACCGTGACTCCTGCCTTCCGCTTCCAGGTCGCAAAACCGGTTACGGAACTGCCACCTCCCGTTCCGGGCCAGTTCGAAACGTTGGCAATCGGCTGGTGGAGCCTGAAAATGCGCTGGTGGGCCTGGATGAGGGATATCGAAGATGACCTGGTCTCGCCGGATATCCAGATGTTCGTGCTGTACCGCAACCTCGGCGGTGAAACCGAGGGGGGTATTTCGGTGGGTATGAGAAAAGGTCGTTACGGCCTGGTCAAGGCCTATGCCCGGAAGTCGACGCACCCGTCCAACCTGATCGTATTCACGCACGAATTGCTGCACGTTCTGGGAGCGAGCGACAAGTACGTTCTGACCACCGGGGAGCCCCTTTTCCCCCAGGGCTACGCCGAACCCAGCAAACGGCCGCTGTTTCCGCAAAAAAAAGCCGAGATCATGGGCATGAGGATTCCCATCACTTCTTTTAGTTCGGTAATGGCGGATTCACTGGACCAATGCAAAATCGGGCAGCAAACTGCTGAAGAAATCGGGTTTTTCGCCCAATTGAGCGAGCGGTAGCGGTGACCGACGATTCTTTTCAAGCCCGTTGCGCTTTTACATCTCTCCGGCATGACCGGTGTCAAATTTTGCAACTTCGCTCCTTGAGATATTCATGGTGCGTAGGTATTCTACCGCCCGTTTACAACTTACCTTTAAGGAAGAACCATGCGCAGAATTCTGGTCGCCGGAAATTGGAAAATGCACGGATCGCGCGCCATGGTGAAAGAACTTCTTAACGGTTTGCTGGCGGGCACCCGGAATGCCAGTGAAGTCGACATGGCGGTGTTTCCGCCGTTTCCGTACCTGTCCGAAGCCCAGACGCTGCTTGCAGGCACTTCGATTACCTGGGGTGCGCAGACCCTCAACCCCATCGCCCAGGGCGCCCACACCGGTGAAGTATCCGCCGGCATGTTGCTGGATTTCGGATGCAGCCACGTTTTGGTAGGGCATTCAGAGCGGCGCACGATCTACGGTGAATCGGACGAAGACGTGGCGGTTCGTTTCGAGGCCGCCCTGGCGGCAGGTCTCGAACCGGTGCTATGTGTCGGTGAAACGCTGCAGGAACGCGAAAATGGTGAAACCGAATCGGTCGTGGACCGCCAAATCAGCGCTGTTCTGAAGCGTTCAGGCATCGGAGGATTTGAGCGGGCGATCGTTGCCTATGAACCGGTTTGGGCGATTGGCACCGGCGAAACGGCGTCGCCCGGGCAGGCCCAGGCAGTGCATGCATTTATACGTCACAAATTTGTTTCTCAGGATGATATAATCGCCGGTCAATTACGAATTTTGTACGGCGGCAGCGTGAACGGATCCAATGCCGCCGATTTATTTGCCCGGGAAGACATAGATGGCGGGCTGGTGGGAGGCGCCTCGCTAAAGGTCGAGGATTTCCTCGCCATTCGAAACGCCGTCGCCTGATATTCCCCGAGAATCGGATTTGTTATGCAAGTATTAAATATATTTCACGTTTTAATTGCGATTGCGTTGGTGGCCTTCGTTTTGATTCAGAAGGGACAGGGCGCGACCGCTGGAGCAGCTTTCGGCAGCGGTGCTTCGGGCACGGTTTTCGGCGCCAGGGGCGCCGGCAACTTTCTGACCCGTTCAACCTGGGTTCTGGCGACATTGTTTTGCACCATCAGCCTGACCATGGCCGTATTGATTTCCAGGGTAACCACTTTGCCCGAGGATGACCTTGGTGTGGTGGGTGCGGCGCAGGTGGCGCCGGCGGTCGAAGTGGTTGAACAGGG
>JAHEFT010000128.1 GCA_024640025.1 Chromatiales bacterium | reverse complement strand
CTGTTCAAAAGCCAAATTGATCGGGTCCAGATCGGAAATCACCTATAAAAGTGCCTACTTTCCGCTTTGCAGTCGCGAGGGGCGTTCGGTTAGACTGCCGCCGTCCAAATGGAGACTTACGCATGAAAATCGGTGTTCCAAAAGAGATTTTTCCGGGTGAACGACGCGTAGCGACGACGCCCGAGGTGGCCGAGCAGATTCAAAAGCTCGGTTTTAGTTTTCTCGTCGAGTCAGGTGCTGGCGCGGAGTCGAGTTTCTCGGATGACGCCTACCGCGCCGCAGGCTGCGAAATTGCCAGTGGCGCAGACGACATCTGGTCACAGGCAGATATCATTCTCAAGGTTAGAGGCCCCGAGAGCGAAGAAGCGGCCCGGCTAAAGGCCGGCAAGACGCTTATCAGCTTCCTCTGGCCCGCCCAGAACCCCGAACTGCTGAAGCAGCTTGCGGATAGCGGCGCCACGGTCCTGGCCATGGATAGCGTGCCGCGTATTTCCCGTGCACAGAAAGCTGACGCCCTCAGTTCAATGGCGAATATCGCCGGCTACCGCGCTGTGGTCGAAGCCTCCCAGCATTTCGGTCGCTTCTTTACCGGCCAGATCACTGCCGCCGGCAAAGTGCCTCCCGCCAAGGTCCTGGTGATCGGCGCAGGTGTTGCCGGCCTTGCGGCCATCGGTGCCGCGAACAGCATGGGCGCCATCGTCCGGGCTTTCGACACCCGTCCCGAGGTTAAGGAACAGGTGGAGAGCATGAATGCCGACTTCCTGATGCTTGATTTCAAGGATGAGGACGGCTCGGGTGAAGGCGGCTACGCCAAGACCATGAGCGCGGAGTTCATCGAGGCCGAGATGGCCTTGTTCGCCGAGCAGGCAAAAGACGTCGACATCATTATTACTACCGCCCTGATTCCCGGCAAACCCGCGCCGAGACTGATCACGGCAGAAATGGTTCGTTCGATGAAGAACGGCAGCGTCATCGTCGACCTGGCCGCTGAACAGGGCGGCAACTGTGAGTTGACCGAGCCTGGCAAGGTTGCCAAGGCCGACGGCGTGACGATTATCGGTTACACCGACCTGCCCAGCCGTCTCGCCACCCAGGCGAGCCAGTTGTATGCGACGAACCTGCGTCACCTGCTGACCGACCTGACGCCTGAAAAGGACGGGAACATCGCGGTCGATATGGAAGACGAACTGATTCGTGGTGCCACCGTCTGTAAGGCTGGCGAGACCACCTGGCCGCCGCCCGCACCGAAGTTGTCGGCGGCACCCAAGAAAGCCGCCCCGGCACCTGCCCCGGCACCCAAGGTTGAGAAAAAGCCGTCTGTGGTCGGCCCGATCATGGGCATGATCTTTGCGGGCCTGGCATTGCTCGGATTGGGAGCTGTCGCTCCGCCCTCGTTCATGGCTCATTTCACGGTCTTCGTGCTGGCATGTTTTGTCGGCTACATGGTGATCTGGAATGTGTCGGCGGCGTTGCACACACCGTTGATGAGCGTCACGAACGCGATTTCAAGCATCATCGTTATCGGCGCCCTGCTGCAAATCAGTTCAGAAGTGCCAATGATCAAGTGGATTGCGGTAGGTACCGTGCTCATTACCTCCGTAAATATATTCGGCGGTTTTGCAGTAACGCGCCGCATGCTTGAAATGTTCAGGAAGTGAGGTCGTCATGTTTGAAGTAAACGTTGGAATTATCCAGGTCGCGTACATCATTGCGACGATCCTCTTTATTTTGGCGCTGGGCGGCCTTTCCAACCAGGAGACCGCAAGACGCGGTAACTGGTATGGCATCATCGGCATGACCATTGCGCTGGTTGCGACCATCATTGGACCGGTTGAGCAGAACTACCAATACCTGATCCTTGCCCTGCTGGTCGGCGGCAGCATCGGTATCTTGCTTGCCAAGCGCGTACAGATGACTCAAATGCCTGAGCTCGTGGCAATTCTGCACAGTCTCGTGGGTCTTGCCGCGGTTGCAGTCGGATTCGCCAATTTCATGGACCCGGGCAGACTTAGCCACTACATGGGTGTCGAGCTCACGATTCACGACATCGAAACCTATCTCGGTATTTTGATTGGCGCCGTGACCTTCTCAGGTTCGATCATTGCATTTGGCAAACTCTCGGGGCGCATCGGCGGAAGCCCGCTTACCCTGCCTGGACGCCATTGGTTGAATCTGTTGCTCCTGCTGGGCGCAATCTGGTTCGGTCGTGAGTTCGTAATTCAGTCCGCCGCCGGAGCTGGTATTCAGCCTCTCATCATCATGACGGTCATTGCCTTGCTGTTCGGCATCCACATGGTGATGGCGATTGGCGGTGCTGACATGCCGGTCGTGGTGTCCATGCTCAACAGCTACTCGGGCTGGGCTGCTTCGGCTACCGGTTTCATGCTTGGCAACGATCTTCTGATCGTCACCGGCGCACTGGTTGGCTCCAGTGGTGCCATCCTGAGTTACATCATGTGTCGTGCCATGAATCGCAAGTTTATTGCGGTGATCGCCGGTGGCTTTGGTACCGGTGGTGGTACAGCAGCAGCGTCTGGAGCTGCTGAAGACCAGGGCGAAGTCGTCCCGGTGGACGCACAGGAAACCGCCGAGCTCCTGTCCAATGCCAAGGAAGTCATGATCATTCCTGGTTACGGTATGGCAGTTGCCCAGGCCCAGCACACGGTGTTTGAAATCACCAAGGCGCTGCGCGCCAAGGGCGTCAATGTGCGCTTCGGTATCCACCCGGTGGCGGGTCGTATGCCTGGGCACATGAACGTACTGTTGGCAGAGGCCAAGGTACCTTACGACATCGTTTTCGAAATGGACGAAATCAACGAGGACTTCCCGAAGGTTGATGTGTCGGTAGTTATCGGCGCGAACGACATCGTGAACCCGTCGGCGCTCACCGATCCGAACAGCCCCATCGCCGGCATGCCCGTGCTGGAGTGCTGGAAAGGCGAGACATCGATTGTCCTCAAGCGCAGCATGGCCACCGGCTACGCTGGCGTTCAGAACCCGCTGTTCTTCCTGGAGAACACGCGCATGTTGTTTGGCGATGCGAAAACCACGCTGGACGAGGTTCTAAAAGCGCTCTGAAAATTACGCTGCAGCGCTTCGGCGCTGCAGCGTAATGTCGAGCGAATTGCACGACTCCTGCCGGGGTTTTCGCCCCAGCCCCCTTGCATAAGCGGTCACAAATGCTGACACTTGGTTCGACTACACACCAGTCGGGCACACAGAGTGCAGAATTTATCGCAAGAAGTTTTGCGTACCGACATGGCCGGGATGCCGCTTGAGTGGGTGGACTACCGCGATGCCGTGCGCCTTTATCACACCGAACAGGTCGTCTATGCCTGCGGTACTCCCCTGTATGTGTTACATGGTGGTGTAAACGCCCACACCGGTAAGCACAGTGTGGTCGAAATCAACAGTATCATCGCCACCCGTGGCACCCACCAGATCCAGGCCCGCTTGCGGCCTGACTATGTCCCTCCTCTGAATAACATTACCTTGTTCAGGCGCGACGCCCACTTGTGTCTTTACTGCGGTGAAAAATTCCCGGATGAGCAGCTGTCCTGCGACCACGTCAAGCCCATCAGCCAGGGTGGGAGAAATGTCTGGACCAACGTGGTGACGGCCTGTCGCAGTTGTAACAACTTCAAGGCGGGCCGGACTCCGGAACAGGCGGGCACCCAGTTGCTGGCGGTTCCATTTCGGCCGACCTATGCCGAATACATTTTCCTGAAAGGTCGACGGGTGCTGGCCGATCAGATGGAATACCTGCTGGCGCATTTCCCCCGCACCAGTCCCTTGCACGCAAGGCTCGCCGGAGAGCTTTCCCGACCCTACTGAGAAACCGTGTCCCAAGCTGTATACCTGATCGATGCAAGCGTCTGGATCTTCCGGGCCTATTATTCAATTTCTGATGCCATGACGGGCCCGGGCGGGATGCCGGTGAATGCCTTCTACGGTTACGCCGGATTCTTGTTAGACGTGATTGATGAGGAGCGGCCGACGAATATCGTGGTGGCCTTTGATGAGAGTCTCACCACTTCCTATCGCAATGAAATCTTCCCCGCCTACAAGGCTAACCGTGAATTGCCACCGCCTGAGCTGGAGGCACAATTTGGCTTTTGTCGGCGCTTCACGTCCGCGTTGGGAATCACCGAGATGGCCAGCCCGCGATACGAGGCCGATGACATCATCGGTACCCTGGCCCGCTTGCAGCGGGAACAGGGCCGCCCATGCGTGGTGGTGACCCGGGACAAGGACCTGACCCAGGTGATGAAGCCGGGTGATGTGTTCTGGGATTACTCCGGTCGCCGGCGACTTGCCTACGAGCAGATTGCCGGAACCTTTGGCGTGCTTCCCGAGCGTATGGCTGACTTCCTGGCGCTAACCGGGGACCCGGTAGACAACATTCCCGGGGTTCCCGGCGTGGGGAAGAAAACCGCTACAGTCTTGCTCACGGAATTCGAAAGCCTCGATCAGCTGTACGAGGACCTGCCCAGGGTGAAGGAATTGCCCCTGCGCGGTGCGGCGAGAATTTTCGACAAGCTGAGCCAGCACAAGGATGAGGCAATGCTGGCGCGACGCCTGACAATCATTGCCGATGA
>JAHEFT010000004.1 GCA_024640025.1 Chromatiales bacterium | reverse complement strand
GGAACGCGGCTAGAACATCCTGGTTGTACTGGTGTGGCGGCAATGCGGTCATCAGCAGCGCCACTAGAGATGCACCTGTTATCAACAGCACAGACATTTTTTCCCGGCCCTTCCAGAATGCAAGGAGAATCCAGACCGGACAAAATACCAACAGGTTCAGATTTGCGCGGGCGACCGTGTGATCGGTTCCAAACCACAGGAAAAGCAAAACGAAACCCGCAAGGCCCGAAAAGACGAGCCAGGAACGGGCCAGCACCCGCGACACCACAGGTGGCGCGAACCGACAGAGTAACCAGATTGCCAACACCACTCCGAGAGAGGCCAGCAGGTATCCTGGCCACCAGGTACGCGGGAACCGCGGGGGCGGTTCGAGTGAAGACTCGAAGAGCACGACGTCCTCCAGGACCAGCGGCCGGGACAGGCTGCCCCCGGAATACGTGACCGACGCCACGGTGTCGGCCAGTTCGGCTGGAATGAACATTTCATCCCAACGGCTGATTTCCCGGTCGACCGGTGAACCAAGCCCGGTTTCGAGCCCCAGGTAAAGCCAGGAATCCCCGGAGGTCAGCCTGCGTGTCTGATCCCGCCAGTTTTGGGTTGCAGGGACCCGCCCGAATTCCTGCTCGAGTTGGCCATCCATCGCCAGGTCAATGGCGTCGCGGACACGCGTAGAGCAGTTATTCAGGTAATAGTCATAGAGGTAGTCACGATTTTCCGGCCTGACCTCCTCCAAAAGGTATTCGATGAGCCGCAGTTGTTGCCGGGGCGACAAATCCAACCGCTGGGCGCGTATGCTGCGGTTTTCATTGATATAAGCAGCAAACTCCTCCCTGGCGGGCCGGGCTGCGGAGAAATACAGCATTCTTCCCTGCAGGAAACGCAGGAAAAAATCCTCCTGCTCGAAATCAAAAAAACCAAAATTGAACGCGTGGTCCAGGCCAAGGCCCGCATCGCGAATCCAGATCGCATTGTGTCCGAAACGCTGCCAGTAAATATCACCCGGACCATATGTGACCAGCCAGGTTTCAGATTCCGGTGGAAGTTGCTCGTCAGTTGCGTAAAGAGAGGTGGCCAAAAAGACGATCACCAGGACGAGCATCAACTTCAACAGCCCACCCCAGGCGATTTCAGGAATCGAGGACATTCATCTCCAGCGTGATGATTCGACGACTGTCGGCCTTGATGACGCGGAACTCGAATTTATCAGCCAGTGTAACGATATCGTCATGTTCCGGCACCCGGCCGAATTCAGCCAGCAGGAGCCCGCCTACGGTGCCGTAATCATCATCACTGAGGTCGCACCCAAACTGGTCATTCAGGTCACTGATCGGCGTTAATGCCTGCACCTGGTAACGCCGCTCCCCGGTTTTCATGACCAGGGCCTCCTCTTCCTCATCGTATTCATCGTCAATTTCCCCGACGATTTCCTCCAACACGTCTTCAATGGTGATAAGGCCGGAAACACCGCCATACTCGTCAACAACAATTGCCATGTGATTGCGGTTCAGACGGAAATCGCGCAGTAACACGTTCAGCCGCTTGCTTTCAGGAATGACCACGGCCGGTCGGATCGCCGACGAGAGATCAAATTTCTCACCGCCGGAAGCCAGGTGTGGCAGCAAATCCTTGGCCATCAGTATCCCTACGACTTCGTCTTTGTCCTCGCCGATGACCGGGAACCGGGAATGACCCGATTCGACGATTTGCGGGATAAATTCTTCGAGGTTGGAATCGTTGTTTACCACGACCATCTGGGAGCGCGGAATCATGGCATCCCGGACCTGGGTTTCGGAAACTTCCAGTGCGCCTTCCATCATGGCGAGAGCGTCAGCGTCGACCAGCCCCAGTTCACAAGCTTCATTCAGGATTTCCAGCAGATGTTCACGGTCCCGGAGCTGGTTTGAAAAAGCCGCGCCGATTTTTTCGACCCAGGTCTTTTTCCCGGAACCGTTACCCGATTGGTCTTCGCTCATATTGGTGCTTGTGGCAACGCCCAACGCGTCCCCCCGAATATAGGGCCACAAAGGCAGCTAATCCAGTAGTTTTGGCAATTAAGCCCGTTTTCATCTGAAACAGGGTTCATGCGTACGGATTCGGAAAACCCAGGGAAAACAACAGCTCAACTTCGATGGCTTCCATTTCTTGAGCCTCCTGTTCGTCCTGATGGTCGTGACCGAGCAGGTGTAATACCCCGTGAAGAACCAGGTGCGCCCAGTGCGCCTCCAATGATTTGCCTTGCGCTTCGGCCTCCCTCTTGACAAGGGGGGCACAGATCACGATGTCGCCGAGCAGTGGATAATCAACACCGGGAGGCAGCTCCGCCGGAAAGGACAGCACGTTAGTGGGGGCTTGTTTGTCCCGGTAGCGAGAGTTAAGTTCCCGGCTTTCTTCTTCATCAACCAGACGCAAGGTCAATTCAGCATCTTCCCTTCCATGCAGCGCCGTCACCACCCAGAGATTGAATTCGAATTTGGTCGGTAAGGGTTCAAAAGAAGTCGCATTCTGAACGTCGACTTCAATCGTCATCGGGGTTGCCTGGTTCCTTCTCGTAGGCTTCCACGATGTGCTGCACCATCGGATGACGGACGACGTCCCGTGCTGTAAAGAAGCTGAAGCTGACACCCTTGACTTCAGCAAGTATCCCGAGTGCATGTTTCAGGCCGGACATTGACTTTCTGGGCAAATCAATTTGAGTTATATCGCCTGTTACCACGGCTGTGGACCCGAAACCAATTCTCGTCAGGAACATTTTCATTTGCTCACGGGTTGTATTCTGAGCCTCATCCAGGATAACGAAGGCGTCATTCAGGGTCCTGCCGCGCATGAAAGCCAGCGGTGCCACCTCGATGACGTTACGCTCGATCAGGGTGGCCACCCTTTCGAAACCCAACATCTCGTAAAGTGCGTCGTAAAGCGGGCGCAGGTAGGGGTCGACTTTCTGCGCCATGTCGCCCGGAAGAAACCCGAGACGCTCACCCGCTTCAACCGCCGGCCTGACAAGAACGATTCTCTGCACCTGGTCCTGCTGCAGCGCGGCGACTGCGCAGGCAACGGCAAGATAGGTTTTCCCCGTGCCTGCCGGGCCTACGCCAAAATTGATCGCGTGACGGACAATGTTTTTCAGGTAGGCCCTCTGGTTGGGGCCGCGGCCCCTGACGATACCCCGTTTAGTCTTAACCCCAACCTCATCTGCGTCTTCCAGTTGACCTTCGGATGTGGCCATTTCCTGGATTCCGGAATCCTGCAAGTGCAGGTTGATCAGTTCAGGTGTAAGGACTTCCGAGGCGGAGAGTTGGTAAAGGCTTTGCAGCAGGCGGCGCGCCGCCCGGCCGGGCCGCTCCGCGCCCTGTATCGTGAACAGATTCCCGCGGCAGAAAATCTCCACCCCCAGACGCGATTCAATCTGCTTCAGATGCTCATCGAACTGCCCGCAAAGATTTGCCAACCGCAGCGTATCGGCAGGCGCCAGCTCCAGCGCCAGGCGCACACTCATGCGACGTCCACCGTATCTATCTCGCGCAACACCACCCTGCCGCGCAGTGAATTGCTCAGCGCTTCGGTGATGACAACATCGACAAAGTCCCCTTTCAGGCGGGCATCTCCTTCGAAATTGACCACGCGATTATTCTCTGTCCGGCCAGCCAGAACCCTGGGGCTTTTCTTGCTTTCACCTTCAACCAGTATTCGCTGCGTGCTTCCAACCATTTCCTGGCTGATGCTCGCTGCCTGCTTTCTCACCAGGCCCTGCAAACGCATGAGTCGCTCCTTCTTGACCGCGAGCGGCACATCATCGGGCAAGCTGGCGGCCGGCGTCCCGGGACGTGCTGAAAACATGAAACTGAAACTCTGATCAAAATTCAGATCACTGATGAGTTTGAGGGTTGCCTCGAAATCCCTTTCCGTTTCGCCGGGAAAACCCACTATGAAATCCGATGACAGGCTTATATCCGGGCGCTTTTCACGCAACCGGCGTATTTTCTGCTTGTATTCCAGCACCGTGTGGCCCCGCTTCATCATGGCCAGAACACGGTCTGAACCGGTCTGAACCGGCAGGTGCAGGTAATTGGCCAACTCCTCAACTTCACCGTAAGCGTCGATCAGGCTCTGCGAAAACTCCACGGGATGGGATGTTGTGAAGCGGACACGTTCAATCCCTTCGATCGCAGCTACGTAGTGAATCAACAGCGCCAGATCGGCCAAGGTGCCGTCATGCATAGGGCCACGGTATGCGTTAACGTTCTGACCCAACAGGTTGATTTCCCTGACGCCTTTCCCGGCGAGCAGGGCACACTCGGCAATCACGTCATCGAAAGGCCGGCTGATTTCCTCACCGCGGGTATAAGGCACCACGCAGAAAGTGCAGTACTTGCTGCAACCTTCCATTACCGAAACGAACGCAGTCGGGCCCTGTGCTCCCGGCTCCGGCAGATTATCGAATTTCTCGACCTCCGGGAACGAAACATCGACCGCGGAACGCCCATCGTGTCTGACTGTCTCAAGCATCGAGGGCAAGCGGTGAAGGGTTTGCGGCCCGAAGACCATGTCAACGAAGGGTGCGCGATCGATGATGGCCTTGCCTTCCTGGCTGGCCACACAGCCGCCGACACCGATGACGACTGCCGGTTTATCTTTCTTCAATTGCCTCCAGCGCCCCAGCTGGGAAAAAACTTTTTCCTGCGCTTTTTCACGGATGGAGCACGTATTTATCAGGATGACGTCGGCGTCCTCTTCGCGCTCTGTTAATTCCAGGCCGTGCGAAGCCGCCAGTATGTCGGCCATTTTGCCGGAATCGTACTCGTTCATCTGGCATCCGTGGGTTTTGATATACAGCTTACCTTTCATGGAATTCATCAGTCTTCAAAGCGAACCGCGTAGAATACACTGGTGACCTTTTCCCTGCCACGATAAATGGATTGTTTCATTGAGTAAGGCGATCATGCAATTACTGTCTGAAGAACTTTTGAGAAGTCTTGGCGAAGCCCGCCATGTCATGGTCTTAACCGGAGCGGGCATGTCCGCCGAGAGCGGGGTTCCAACGTTTCGCGATGCCCAATCCGGTATCTGGGAGAAATTCCGTGCTGAAGACCTGGCCACGCCTGAGGCCTTTGAAGCCAATCCGGCTCGAGTCTGGCAATGGTATGAAGAACGTCGTGCGATTGTCCGTTCTGCCAGGCCACACGCCGGACACCAGGCGCTTGTGATGCTCGAGTCACTGGTTCCTGAACTCAGCGTAATCACACAAAACGTCGACGGCCTCCATCAACTCGCCGGATCGAAGAAAGTAACGGAATTACACGGAAATATTTTGCGGTCCAAGTGCCATGTCACCGGACGGCCCATCAGCGCCGAGTGGCTGTCCGGCTCGGCGCATGCGGTTCCTCCTTCCCCCTACGTCAGCGGCGGATTCGCCAGGCCGGATGTGGTCTGGTTTGGGGAAGTGCTCCCCCGGCAGGCGCTCGAGGCAGCGATGCAGGCGGCTGTCCAATGCGACTTCTGCATTTCGGCAGGCACCACTTCCCTGGTTCAACCGGCAGCAAGTTTGCCGCTCATGGCCCTGGAACACGGCGCTGCCGTGATCGAAATCAACCCCTCGGAAACCCCCCTGAGCCCCCACGCTGACCAGTGTTTGAGAGGCCTTGCATCAGAGGTGCTAGCCAGCCTGGTTAATCAGCTCAGCTCGTGGAAACACGACTCCGGTCAAGGTCGCTGACCAGAATCTATCGGAAAATTAATCGGGCTTTGGCAGCGAAAGAACAGGTGTATGAAATGAAAAATCTGGAAAGATATCGGGACACGCTCGTGGAAATCCACGAAGCCGGACTGTATAAGACCGAGCGTGTGATCACAACCCCCCAGAACGTGGAAATCAGGGTGCAGGATGGCAGTGAGGTCCTGAATTTCTGCGCCAACAATTACCTCGGCCTGGCGGATAACCCCGAGGTCATCGCCGCAGCGCACAAGGCCCTGGACGACCATGGTTTCGGTCTGGCCTCAGTCCGGTTCATCTGCGGCACGCAGGATTTACACAAGCAATTGGAAAAGACCATATCCGGATTTTTCGGCACCGACGATACCATTCTGTACACCTCGTGCTTTGACGCCAATGGCGGTCTCTTCGAAACCATCCTGGGACCCGAGGACGCTGTGATTTCCGATGCGCTCAACCATGCCTCGATCATCGATGGAATCCGCCTGTGCAAGGCCCAGCGTCACCGCTATCCCAATAGTGACATGGCTGCGCTCGAGGAGCAGTTGCGAGCGACCCGGGACTGCCGTAGCCGCCTGATCGCCACCGACGGCGCATTCAGCATGGATGGCTACATCGCCAGGCTGGATGAAATCACGCGGCTGGCCGAAAAGTACGATGCCATGGTGATGGTGGACGACAGCCACGCCACCGGATTTCTCGGGCCAACCGGAAGAGGTTCGGCGGAACACCACGGCGTCATGGAAAAAGTGGATATCTTCACCTCGACGCTGGGCAAGGCACTGGGTGGCGGTTCGGGCGGTTTTACGACCGGCAGACAGGAGATCATCGACCTGTTGCGCCAACGCTCACGGCCTTACCTGTTTTCAAACACCCTGCCGCCGCCCCTGGTCGCCGCCGGCATCCGAGTTTTCGAAATGCTTTCGAGCACGACGGAACTGCGTGACCGCCTGGAAGAAAACACCCGCTATTTCCGCGCTGCGATGACCGCGGCCGGGTTCGACATCAAGCCGGGAATACACCCGATCGTCCCGGTGATGCTCTACGATGCGCCACTGGCGCAGGAGTTCGCTGCGAAATTGCTTTTGGAAGGCATTTACGTGATCGGTTTCTTCTTTCCGGTGGTTCCAAAAGGCGAAGCGCGTATCCGGGTCCAGGTCTCCGCAGCGCACAAGAAGCAGCATCTCGACCGTGCAGTCGAGGCATTCACCCGGGTCGGCAAAACCCTCGGAGTGCTGAATTGACTGCTCCTACAGGAGTTTGATTTCGCGCAGGCGCTCGACCAGGAATTCGTTGGCCGTGATGGGGCTGGGGTAGAGGTCAGGTCTTTCCTTGCTGATGCAATGGGGCAGAGTCTCGATCAGGAAATCCGGATTCGGGTGCATGAAAAAAGGGATCGAATATCGCGGCTCACCTGATTTCGCACCGGGCGGATTCACCACGCGGTGAGGAGTGGACGGCAGGACGTGATTGGTCAGCCGTTTCATCATGTCACCGATATTAACGACGATGGCGCCGGGAATACTCGTGACGGGAATCCAGGTGTCGTCGCGGGAGAGAATCTGCAGCCCTTCCTCGCTGGAACCGATCAGTAATGTTATCAGGTTGATGTCCTCGTGCCGGGCCGCACGGACAGCGGGAGTATCCTTGTCACGGATGGGGGGATAATGAATGGCTCGCAGAACGCTGTTCCCTCGCGCAACCCGTTCATCGAACCAATCGGGCGCCAAACCGATGGACATTGCAATCAACTGCAATATCCGCTTTCCAAGTTCATCAAGGGACTGGAACAACGCGTTGGCCTTTGTTTCAAATCCCGGAACTTCAACAGGCCAAAAATTTGGCTCCAGGATGTCCGGCCAGGGGTTTTCCTCGCCCATCTCTCTCCCGACATGCCAGAATTCTTTCAGATCGGGAATCGATTGATCACGCGCCTGTTCTATGCCGAAAGGCGTGTAGCCCCGCTGTCCTCCGGCTGTTGACCGGTAGCGCTGTTTGACTTCATCCGGCAAGGCAAAGAACTGGCGGAATATTTCGTACGCATCGTCGATGACCTGCGCCGGTAAGCCATGATTGATAAACCCGCAAAATCCGAATTCACGATACGCGTCGCCTGCTTCCTCAGCCAGCTTCCGCCGGTCGGTTCCGAAGCGATCCAGATCGAGAACGGGAACCTGGCCAGCCACAGCGGCTACGGTCAAGCGCCCAGTTCAGAGCGAACAGTTTCAGCCAGTTGGTTGGCGAGACGCTCGACCAGCGAGGAGTCTGCACCCTCGAGCGTGACACGAATCAGTGGCTCGGTTCCGGAGGGCCTCAGAATGACACGACCCTTACCGTTCAGCTCGGCTTCAACCTCCCGCACGGCGCGGTTAATTGCTTCGGAATCCTTGAACAGTTGGCGCCCGCTGGCCGACACCGGCACGTTGATCATGGTTTGCGGAAACTTCTGCATGCCCTGGCGAAGCTCTTTCAGGCTTTTGCCGCTTCTCACCAGGACTTCAAGCACCTGCAGGGCGCTCACGATTCCATCACCGGTACTGGTTCGATCCAGGGACAGAAGGTGTCCGGAGGCCTCCCCTCCCAGAGTCCAGCCGTTCTCAATCAGGGCCCGGTGAACATGCCGGTCACCCACCGGGGTACGGATGAAAGGAATGCCAAGATTGGCGAATGCGAGTTCCAGGCCGAAGTTTGTCATGACCGTTCCCACCACACCTCCACTGAACGTGCCTGCCGCTTTGCGGGAGCTGGCGATAATGAACAGCAATTCGTCTCCATCCACCAATTTGCCGTCGCTATCGGCAAAAACGACCCGGTCCCCATCTCCATCAAGGGCAATTCCAAGGTCTGCACCGCTTCGAATGACATGCTCCTGCATGGCCCGTGGTTCAGTGGAACCGCAGCCATCATTGATGTTCAGGCCGTCAGGTTCGTTGCCAATGACGTGCACCCTGGCACCCAACTCGCGAAGTACCGCGGGCGCCACCTTGTAAGTGGCTCCATGCGCACAATCCAGCGTAATCCGCATTCCACTGAGCAGCGTGCCGAAAGGCACGGTGCCCTTGCAAAACTCGATATAGCGCCCGGCCGCATCATCTACACGTGCCGCCCTGCCCACACGGGCAGACTCGACCGTTACAAAGGGCTGGTCTATTTCATGCTCAATGGCCTGCTCAACGTCATCGGCGAGCTTTTCACCATCCGCAGAAAAAAACTTGATCCCGTTATCTTCATAGGGATTGTGGGAAGCAGAAATAACGATCCCGGCGCAGGCATAAAGCGTCCTCGTCAGGTAAGCCACGGCAGGGGTTGGCATTGGGCCGAGGAGAAGTACGTTGGCGCCCGCCGCAGCGAGACCTGCCTCCAGTGCGGATTCAAACATGTAACCCGAAATCCGGGTGTCCTTGCCGATCACGACGGCCCGCTTGTCGTCAGCGGCCAGCACAACACCCGCCGCCCGTCCCAGTTTCAAGAACCAGTCAGCCGTGATTGGGTGATTACCCACTCGCCCACGGACTCCATCGGTTCCAAAGTATTTTCGGCTCATGAGGTAATCTTACCCCTTGTTGGCAGGAGCGAGAAGTTCAGCGCAGCTCCCTGCGCCGAAGATGGGAGCAGGGCAACGCGTAGGCTTAGATCTGTTCGGCTGGCCCGCCAATGGTTGTCCGGTTTCCGGGTTCACTGGCTTCACCCGCGCCGCCCGTGCCGCCGGGCATATCCGTTTCGCTGTCCTGCCAGCCTTCCGGCGGATCGGGCTCATGGCCTTCCATGATCTGATCGATCTGGCTGCCGTTGATGGTTTCATATTTCATCAGCGCATCCGCCATCAGGTTGAGCTGGGGGTAATGCGCCTCGAGTAAAGATTTTGCCTTGCCATGTGCCGCATCGATAATCTCGCGAACTTCCATATCGATGAGCCGTGCAGTATCGTCCGAAACGTGTTTGTGCTGCGTAACGGAGCGGCCGAGAAAAACCTCGTCCTCATCTTCGGCGTAAGTCAGCGGGCCAAGTTTTTCCGTGAGCCCCCACTTCGTCACCATGTTTCGGGCAATAGCAGTCGCACGTTCAATATCATTCGAGGCCCCCGTGGTGACATGTTCCGATCCGAAAATCAGCTCTTCCGCCACGCGCCCACCAAACAGGCTGGACAGCTGGCTCTCAAGCTGCAGCTTGGAAATACTGTATTTGTCCTGCTCCGGAAGGAACATCGTGACGCCCAGGGCGCGACCCCGGGGAATGATGGTCACCTTGTAAACGGGATCATGCTCTGGAACCAGCCGGCCGACTATGGCGTGCCCTGCCTCGTGGAATGCCGTCAGCTTTTTCTCTTTTTCAGACATCACCATGGACCGTCTTTCGGCGCCCATCATGATCTTGTCTTTCGCGCGGTCGAGGTGATCCATATTGACCAGCTTGGCGTTGTCGCGTGCCGCGAACAAGGCCGCTTCGTTCACGAGGTTCGCCAGGTCTGCCCCGGAAAATCCTGGTGTACCGCGCGCAATCACATTGGCGTTGACGTCTTCACTGATGGGGACTTTTCGCATGTGAACTTTCAAAATGGCTGCGCGCCCGCGGATATCCGGAAGCGGCACGACCACCTGCCGGTCAAATCGACCGGGACGCAGCAATGCGGGATCAAGCACATCGGGACGGTTGGTGGCTGCGATGACAATGACGCCCTCACCGCCTTCAAACCCGTCCATCTCGACCAGTAACTGATTCAGAGTCTGCTCACGCTCATCGTGACCGCCGCCGAGCCCGGCGCCGCGGTGTCGGCCCACGGCATCGATTTCGTCAATAAAAATGATACAGGGAGCATGTTTCTTCGCCTGGTCGAACATGTCGCGCACGCGTGATGCGCCTACGCCGACGAACATTTCAACGAATTCTGAACCGGATATGGAAAAGAAAGGCACTTTGGCTTCACCGGCAATGGCTTTCGCGAGCAGTGTCTTGCCCGTACCGGGAGACCCAACCATGAGAACTCCACGGGGGATGTGGCCGCCCAGTTTCTGGAATTTTCCGGGGTTACGGAGAAACTCAACCAGCTCCCCGACCTCCTCTTTCGCCTCTTCAATGCCTGCCACATCTTCAAACGTTATTTTTACCTGGTCCTCACCCTGGAGCTTTGCCCGGCTCTTGCCAAATGACATGGCCCCACGACCACCAGCACCGCCGCCCTGCATCTGGCGCATGAAGTAAACCCACACGCCGATCAACAGCAATATCGGCGCTACACCAAGAATCAGGTCAACGAAAACAGATCGCTCAGCTGGCGGCTCGGCGGAAATTTCAACCTTGTTTTCAACCAGGTCGTCGATCAGTTTCGGATCCGGCGGGCCGAAAGTCTTGAAATTACCCCCGTCCACGGTAGTGCCGGCAATGCTGTTGCCGGCATCATTACTCTGGATATGAACTTCTGCAACCTGCCCATTCCTGACGTCGCTAAGGAACTCCGAGTAAGCCAACGAGTCTGACTCGGTGCCGACACTGGCATAGTGATTGAAAATGGACACCAGTACGATCGCGATGATCGCCCAGGTAAGCAGATTTTTGGCTAGATCATTCAAATTACTTCCTCAATATGTTTCGACTGCATGTATCACGGCATTCGCGCCCTTCCAATTTACTCGACTTGGCGTTCACGGGCCAGTAAATAGACCTCCCTGCTCCTTGGGCGGGACGCCTTGGGCTTCCTGACCTGAACCTTGCTGAACAGAGACCGGACTTCGCGAACATATCCGTCAAAATCCGTTCCCTGAAATAACTTGACCACAAAATCACCACCAGGTTGCAAATGAGTCCGAACAAATTCCAGCGCGAGTTCAGCCAGGTACATGGCCTTTGCCTGGTCAATTGTAGACATTCCACTCATATTGGGGGCCATATCAGACAACACAAGATCAACTTTCCGCCCGTTCAACGCCCGTTCCAGCGCATGCAAAGACTCATCTTCAGTAAAATCACCCTGGATAAACTCAACGTCATCTATGGACTCCATTTCCAGGATATCCAGCGCGAGCACCTGGCCGGAAGCGCCTACCAGAGGCTTCACTACCTGGCACCAGCCGCCCGGAGCCGCGCCCAGGTCCACAACCACCATGCCGGGTTTAACCAGTTGATACTTTTCCTGCAGCTCCAGCAGTTTGAACGCCGAACGGGACCGAAAGCCTTTTTGCTGGGCCATTTTGACGTAGTGATCGTCAAAGTGCTCCGACAACCACCTGCTGCTGCTTTTACTTCTAGCCATTCCGGCTCACCCCTGCGTGATAGAATGTAGCACTCGAAACAGAACCCAGTTTACGCCATCAGGAAGCCGTTCATGTCTCTTACCAATCAGCAAAGTCGCTATCTCCGTGGCCTGACGCATCACCTCAAGCCGGTCGTGATGGTAGCTGACAAGGGTTTGAGTGAGAATGTAATGACGGAAATCGAAACCGCGCTCGATCACCATGAGTTGGTAAAGATAAAGCTTCGCGGTGACCGCGACGCCCGGCTCGCCTGGACCAATGAAATCGTGCGGCGTTGCGGCGCGGAGAAGATTCACTCCATTGGGCAGGTTGCCTGCTTTTTTCGCCGAAATCAAAAAAAGCCGGTGATCGAACTGCCCGGTGTTTCGGCCAGGAACTGAGATTCACCCGCAAAGCCATGGACCTGACGCTTCAAAACCCTGGAGATCACTTATTCATCCGGTCCGTGTCTGATTCAGGCATCCAGGTCGTGGATGATTTTTATGACTCGGCCATCATCCTGTCCGCCCGTGAGCTCATCCCGCACTGGCCGGTGAATGGCGTCGGTGACATCGAGATTCAACATCTCGAAAAAGTACTGGAGCTGAACCCGGAGGTTGTGCTGATCGGAACAGGCAGCAGGCAATCCTTTCTTCCGCCCGCACTGATGATGTTTTTCTACGAACGCAATGTTGGCGTTGAAGTGATGACCACGGACGCAGCCTGTCGTACGTTTAATGTGCTCGTTTCCGAGTCACGTGATGTCGTAGCAGCGTTGATTCCTGTTTAATCGCCGAAAGGCAATTCACTGAACCCTTCGCGGCCGGATATGGCTCTCAATTGGGCCAGTGCCGCCAATTGCACCTGGCGCACCCGCTCGCGGGTTACCCCCAGCAAATCTCCAACCTCTTCCAGCGTTCTCCTGCCATGACCGTGCAGGCCGTAGCGATGCTCTACAACTTCCCGCTGCTGAGCAGGAAGTTGCTGCAGCCATTTACCCAACAACCGTTCAGCGGCCGCTCCAGCGTAGCGGGCTTCAGGGTTACTGCCGTTTTCATCAGCGATCGTGTCGAGCACTGAACGCCCATTTCCGGACCCGGAAAACTCGTCCGAAGATGACACCGGGTCACTCAGGCTAAACAGGCGTTTCACATTTTCTGGATCAATATTCAGTTCACGCGCGACTTCTTCAGCAGAAGGCCTGCGACTGAGCTTCTGCTCAAGTTCCCGGGAAGTCCTGAGATAAATAGTCAATTCACGGATCACATGAATCGGCAGGCGAACAGTCCGGCACTGATTCATGATTGCACGTTCCACCGATTGACGAATCCACCAGGTGGCGTAAGTCGAGAAGCGGCATCCGCGATCCGGGTCGAACTTCTCAACCGCGCGAATTAAACCGATGTTCCCCTCCTCTACGAGATCGAGAAGAGGCAAGCCGCGCTTGATGTAATGCCTCGCCACGTTTACCACGAGGCGAAGGTTGGATTCGATCATTCGTTGCCGGCTGGCCAGGCAGCCATTTTCTGACGCACGGGTGAGAGAAATTTCTTCTTCCGCAGTCAACAGTCGGGCCTTGCCGATTTCACTCAGATAAATGCGGGTAACATCCTGTGCATGGGCGGTCCGCGTCGATACGGCGCTCAAGGTCGTGCCTGGTTTTTTTAAAACGTCAACCGTCGACTTGCGCGGTTCGGAAACATCCGTGTGTCCGGCTTGGACATCATGCATTCCCCCCCTCCTGACGCTGAAACAGCGCCGGACAACCGGCCCACCCCGATGAAAGTTCAATCCCGGCCGTCCACAGAAGAATAATTTGGCGGGGTAGTCTGTTTACGCTAGCACAACAAGGCCCGAATGTCTTTAAAAATTGATTTGGATCATGGCGGCCGGAATAGCCAGGAGCTAAGAGGCATCACCTGCGCGGCAGGTATTTCAGGGGGTCTTGCGGGTTTCCGTTTAGCCTGATTTCAAAATGCAGCATGGCCTGGCTGCGGTCGTTTCTTCCCATGTCGGCGATCCGTTCGCCTGCTGATACTTGCTGGCCTTCGGTGACAAGCCGCTTTTTGTTGTGTGCGTAGGCGCTCAACAGGCTCTCGCTGTGCTTGATGATCACCAACTCCCCGTATCCAATCAGTCCGCTGCCACTGTATACCACCTCGCCGGCAGCTGAGGCCACAACAGCCTGACCCTCTGCGCCACCGATATCGATGCCTTTGCGGGCTGGGTCATCAGGCCTGAAATTGCTGATTACTCGTCCGTCTGCGGGCCACAGCCAATTACGTGGATCGCCAACCATGGGAGTTGGTGCCTTTTGAGCCGGCGCCTTCTGAGTTGGCGCCGGAGCAGCCGTGGTCGCGGCCGCTTGTGTCTTTGTCGGGGCAGGCACATCTACAGTCGTACTGCTTGCACTCTTTGACGGAGCGGCGGTGATGACTGTGCGGTTGTCAGACTGCGTGCTGCCGTCACTCGAACGGGCCGATGCGGTCGATGGTTGCTGGCTCGCCGGAGTTCCCGCCACGCCCAGCCTGAGTTGCTGGTCGGGGTAGATGGTGTAAGGTGACTTGATGCCATTCAGTCTGGCAATTTCCCGCCAGTCCAGGCCAAATTGGAATGCAATGGCATGCAGTGAATCACCCCGCTTGACCCTGTAGTATCCATCAGGAGTCTGGCTGTAGGACCCTCCTTTCCCGGTGCTTCCTGCATCGGGTTTCCAGCCAGTCGAACAGCCGGCAATCAACCCGCTGCACAACAAAGTTGCAACTAGCACTGCACGGCCCCTGTTTATCCAGTTTCGGCTCATGATAGGCCGCTCAACATAGGCACAAAAATCACTCCTCCAAGGTCTTCCTGATCATATCCCTCTTCTGTTCGGCGGATAGCCAGTAATCGTTGCATACCCGCCCGCTCAATGGGAGCGACCAGAATACCTCCGATCCTGAGCTGCTGAATGAGTTCCTGGGGAATCCCCATCGAGGCGGCTGTGACGATTATCCCGTCGAAAGGCGCCTGGCTTGGCCAGCCGAGGTGGCCATCGGCGTAGCGCGTATAAATATTGTTCAGCTTCAGCCTGTGAAAACGTCGGCGAGCAAGCTTCAGAAGCTCTTCTATCCGCTCCACGGTGAATACCTGCGGAACCAGGCAAGCCAGAATTGCCGCCTGGTAGCCGGATCCTGTTCCCACTTCGAGCACTTTTTGTGGAGTCCCCCCATCAAGAACCGCCTCGGTCATCCTGGCGACGACCCAGGGTTGCGAAATAGTCTGGCTCAGGCCAATCGGAAGCGCCGTATCTTCATACGCCCTGCTGGACAAAGCCTCATCAACAAATTCATGCCGGGGAATGGTTGCGATCGCCTTTAATACTCTTTCGTCGCGTATATCCTTGCTCCTTAACCGCTCAACCAGCCGGTCGCGTGTGCCCTGGGATGTCATACCGATGCCCTGAGTTGCCGCCTTCAGTGTTCGCCGGTGGATCATGCTTTCGTTCCCGTCATTTGAATCTGGTCGAAGGAAATTTCAGAAACCCAGCCCGAAACCTGCTCCAGGGCCTGGTACCGGGTAAGGTCGACGTGGATCGGAGTAATGGAAATATAACCCCTGCGCACAGCATCAAAATCCGTACCCGGCCCCGCGTCCTGACCAGGTCCTGCCGGACCGATCCAGTACATTGGCCGCCCTCTCGGGTCGGTCGTTTGAACCACCGGCTCCGCCCGATGGCGGTGACCCAGCCTGGTGACTTCGAACCCCTTTATTTCCTGCCAGGGCAAGTCCGGAACATTGATATTGAGAATCGTGTCAGCCGGCAAGGGATCTTTGCTCAACCTCTCGACCAGCGAGGCCACGGCCTCGGCCGCGGTGGCGTAGTGTTCCGGCCGCTCCGAAAATACCAGGGATACAGCAATTGCCGGCAAACCGAGAAAACGCCCTTCCATGGCTGCGGCAACCGTTCCGGAATAAATCACATCATCACCCAGGTTCGCACCTGCATTAATCCCTGAAATCACGATATCCGGATCTTTTTTCAGCAGGCCTGTCAAGGCGATATGCACGCAGTCGGTGGGCGTTCCATTCACACTCCATGTTCTTTTACCGGTTTTCCTGAGCCGTACTGGTGATTCCAGCGTCAACGAATTGCTTGCACCACTCCGATTCTGGTCAGGAGCAACGATGGTCACTTTTCCAAGAGATTTCATTCGATCAGTCAGCACTTGAATACCACGCGCCGAGATCCCATCGTCGTTACTGATCAATAAATGCATGCCACACCACTTCCGGAAATTGCTATTGTAAGGCCTTGAACGGTTGACTGAAATGGATTCAGAAAAGAAAAACACCGAAGATTTGAGCTTCCGCGAAGCAATGGCAGACGTGAAACCGTTACGCAGCGCTGACCGGATAGAGCCGATCCCCGCCAAAACTCCCGCGATCGCCGTGCAAAGGGAGCGGGATGACCTGGCTGTGCTTCAGGAATTACTCGAATACGAGGGCGATTCGGGAGAACTGGAAACCGGCGAGGAACTCCTGTTCTTGCGGGCCGGTTATCATAAACGAATCATCAGGCGGCTGCGGAGAGGTTATTTCAGTGTGTCTGACACGATCGACCTCCACCACCTGGGTGTTGAAACCGCGAAAAAGGTGTTGCTTGATTTCATCAGCCAGGCGCTGGACCGCCACATGGGTTGCGTTCGTGTCGTTCACGGCAAAGGTCTGCGTTCCCGCCATCTGCCGCGACTCAAGATGATGACAAACAGCACGTTGCGTAAACATCCGAGCGTCATCGCTTTCGCGTCCTGCCGGCCGGTCGATGGCGGCACTGGAGCCACTAACGTGCTGCTATCCGCGCGGCGGGGTTCCGGCCGTTGATCGGCTTGCTGATTCTGGTCATCGTAGGATTCGGTTCAATCACCTGGTGGCGGTTGCTGAAAGGCAAGGAACTGGCTCGACAAGCGGCTGCTTCCAGTTGCCGTGAGCATGGTCTGGTTCTCATCGATGATACGGTAATGCTGGAGTCTGTGCAGTTGAGAAAAAAGGACCCGGCAAGGGCCTGGGGGCTTAAATACCGGTTTGACTTTGCCAGGAACGGAATCCTTCGAACGGGTGGAATCGTACTGATAGCGCCGGGCAGGCGGCCGGTGGTCATCATCGAAACCGACAACGGGCCACTGATCGAAACTGTGTAAATTTATTTGACGATTTTCAGATGGGGCCGCCGGGTTGGCGTTTTGTCATCGCCCGGGCCGGGATCGGTGGGCGGGGAAGTTTCGTCTTCCAGGGCAAACATCATTCCCTGCCCGTTTTCCTTGGAATAGATGGCCAGTACGGCTTCAATCGGGACAGCGACATAATGTTCGGCCCCTGAAAACCGGGCCTTGAAGGTCAGCCATTCATTACCCAGTTCCAGTTCCCGGACCGCTGCTTTGTCGACATTCAGAATGACCTTGCCTTTTTGAATAGCCTGGTCAGGAACCTGGACACCCTCTGCTCCAGCCTCAACCAGGACATGGGGTGTCATCTTGTTGTCAACGATCCACTCATACAGCGCCCTCAACAAGTACGGCCTGTTGGATGTCATCTCAGCGCTCATCAGAAAACTCGGATCAGGCCGCCAGCATCAGGTCTCTTTCCGCCTGGGTCAGGCTGCTTTTGAAAGACGGGCGGGAAAAAATGCGATGAGCATATGCTTCAACCGAGGCGCCAGGCTTGCCGAGCTTCACACCATAGTGCGCAAGACGCCACATGAGAGGACCCAGGGTGCAGTCAACCAGGCTCAGTTCGTCGCTGAGCACATAGTCTGACATCCTGAACAATTCGTTCGCCGCGATAATTCCTTCTTTCAGCTGTTTCGCCGCCTGGTCTGCCTTTTTACCGGCCGAACCTTCTATCTGATAGGCCAGTGAATACCAGTCTTTCAACACACGGTAGTGCACGAGTCTCAGCTGCGCCCGGGACACCGGATCGACGGGCATCAGCGGCGGATGAGGATATCTTTCATCCAGGTAATCATTGATCACACCGGCGTCATAAAGAACAAGATCCCGGTCCACCAGCGTCGGCGCCTTGTTGTAAGGATTCAATTCGGCAAGGTCGGCGGCAGCAGACTCGTCGATTGAGACATTGACGATGTCCACGTTGATGCCTTTCTCGGCAAGAACGAACCTTACCCGGTGACAATCCAGTGAAGTCTCGGATGAATACAGCGCCATGGTTGAACGGCCTCGAACTGAAACTGCCACATTTTTCTCCTAATTAGTTGATGCCTGCAGGAACTTCACAGGATGCTCATGTGCTCAGTGCACGTCGCGCCAGTATTCCGCCTTGAGGGCATAGGAAACCAACGCAAACAATGCCAGGAACAGCAGTACCCAGACACCAGTATTCTTTCTCTTCACTTCGGACGGCTCACTGAGATACTTGAGGAAAGTCACGAGGTCGCGAACCGTATCTTCGTATTCCTCGGGAGATTCAATGCCAGGCTTGGCCAACACGAGGTGGTCAATCACTTCATGTCCGTCATGGGTGGCGTAAACAGGCTTCTGAATGCCCTGCAGCGGCCACAGGACGTGCGGCATGGAGGCGTTGGGAAAAGTGATGTTATTCCATCTGCCTGATTCGTCCTGGTAAAAAGTCAAAAAGTAGGTGTAAAGCCAGTCCGTTCCGCGAGAACGGGCGATTAGCGATAGGTCGGGAGGCGCTTTACCCAGCCATGCCTCAGCATCTTTGGGTTGCATGGCGATCGTCATCGTATCCCCGATTTTGGCGTCAGCGAACACCAGGTTCTCCATGACGAGTTCCTCATTGAGTTCGAGATCTTCAGCCAGGCGGTTGTAGCGCATATAACTCGCAGCATGGCAGGACAGGCAGTAGTTGACGAACACCTGTGCACCGCGCTGGATGGCCGCCGTGTCGCGTACATTTACATTGGCATGTTCCAGAGCCTCACCGCCGGAACCCGACGCGGGACCGGCAACTGCCAAGAGCGCAACCAGGCTGAAAACGCATGAGAGAAGTTTCTTGTTCATCAGTGTGTCAGCCTCTCTGGTAATGGCTTGGTTTTACCGCGCGGACTCATGAAAAACAGCAGGATGAAAAACGCAAAATAGACGAAAGTCCAGATGCGCATTTCAATCGTCTGGGCCGGAGTGCCTTCAGCCATTCCGAGCATGCCAAGGCGTACAAAGGCGATGGCGAACATGCCCAGAAGGAACTTGTACCAGAGCCCTTTGTACCTGATTGACTTCACCGGCGAGCGATCCAGCCAGGGCAGGAAGAAAAGGATAACAACGGACGCCCCCATCAGCATCACGCCCATTAATTTATCAGGCACGGCCTTCAGAATCGCGTAGTAAGGCGTGAAATACCACACCGGCTTGATGTGTGCCGGCGTCACCAGCGCGTCAGCAGGGACGAAATTATCGTGTTCCAGGAAAAGCCCGCCGGCTTCCGGCCAGAAGAACAGGATGAAGGCGAACAGAAGCAGGAACATGGCTACACCGAAAATATCCTTGATGGTGTAGTAGGGGTGAAAGGGGATCCCGTCTTTCGGGATGCCGTTTTCATCCTTGTTGGCTTTGATTTCAACGCCGTCCGGGTTGTTTGAACCGTTTTCGCGAAGGGCCACGAGGTGCATCAGGATCAGTCCCAGGATAGCCAGGGGCAAAGCAATGACATGCAGTGCGAAAAAGCGGTTCAGGGTCGCGTCAGAGATAAAAAAATCACCCCTGATCCACTCGGTCAGTGGTTCGCCGATGCTCGGTATGGCACCAAACAGATTGATGATCACCTGTGCGCCCCAGTAGGACATCTGGCCCCAGGGAAGCACATAACCCATGAAGGCTTCGGCCATCAGCGCGAGATAAATCAGCATCCCGAATATCCAGACGAGTTCACGGGGCGCCCGATGGGAGCCGTACAGCAGGCTGCGGAACATGTGCAGGTAAACGACAATGAAGAAGAACGACGCCCCCGTTGAATGCAGGTAACGGATAAACCAACCCCATTCCACATCACGCATGATGTATTCCACCGATGCGAAAGCCAGTTCAGCCGAAGGCTTGTAGTGCATCGTCAGAAAAATGCCCGACAGAATCTGGATCACCAGCACCAGCAAGGCAAGGGAGCCCATGTAGTACCAGAAGTTGAAATTCTTGGGTGCATGGTAACCCGTCATCGTGGCTTTCCAGAACGCCGACACGGGCAACCGCGAGTCGACCCAGTTCCAGAGTGCGTCCGCGCGCTTTGCGATACTGCTGGCTGGCTTGGCCATCATACGGCTCCTTCAGGATTCACACCGATAACCAGCGCGCTGCCATCGATGAAACTGTAAGGTGGGATTCTCAGGTTGGTCGGTGCGGGTACGCCTTTGTACACACGGCCGGACATGTCAAATTTCGACTTGTGACAGGGACAGAAGAAGCCCCCGTTCCAGTGTTCCTCAAATGGCTGAGGACCCACCTCCGGCAGAAACTGCGGTACACATCCCAGGTGAGTGCAATGCATGTTGACTACCAGGAACTCACCTTTCAGCGCGCGTGCTTCATTCTGGGCATACGGGGGCTGATCAGACTCCAGCGACTCCGGATCCTTTAGGTAAGCGTCTAACTCGGGCAACGAGCCCAGGGTTTTGTCGGTTCGGCGCAGGACACCGATTGTCTGGCCGCGCCACATCACTTTCAGCAATTGCCCGGGGTCAAGGCTGTCCAGGTTTACCTGGACCGGCGCACCGACCGCCTGAGCCTTGGCGCTGGGCTTCCATGACTTGATGAACGGAACAGCGGTAAAGCCCGCGCCTACTGCGCCCACGACTGAGGTTGTGGCGACGAGAAACCGGCGCCTTTTAATATTAACGCCATCAGTTGGCATCTATTTCTCCAGCTGGATGAGATCCCTGCAGGGTCTGTCTGATTTTGAATTATCCGTTGAGCGGCCGGTATAAGGTGTCGCCGATTAAGGACAACTCTTCGTATATCGGTGCCTGTACATAGCAAAGCAGATATTTTATCCGAAACAGGCCATGTTAAACAATGAATTTACCGATAGAATATGGAAATGTCTCAACTGACCAGTCTGATTGCCTTTGCGGTGAGAGCGGTGATCGCCGGCCTCGCTTTGGCCTTTGTGCTGGTTTACCTGTGGCCCTCCATGACAGAACGCCCGGCGCGAACCGATCAGCCACCACCCACGGAAACTGCGACGGCACCGATATCCTATGCGGATGCCGTTAACCGGACCGCACCGGCCGTGGTCAGCATATCCACCTTGTCCATGCAGCCACAGTCGGCCAGCATAGAGTCCCAGGATCAGTCCGGCACTCGTTACCTGTACCGCATGAAACGAGCCGAGGCATCCGGAGTTCTGCTGAGCGAAGACGGCTTTATCCTCACCAATCACCACGTGATCGCATGGGTTCAAAATATCACCATAGCACTGTGGGACGGGAGAAGAATTCCCGCGAGGGTCGTGGGCTCAGACCCGGCGACCGATCTTGCGGTCCTGAAAATAAACCTGACGGGGCTGCCAACCGCGCCGATCGCTGCGGACCCGACAGTCCGTGTTGGCGACGTTGTACTGGCCATTGGAAACGCACTGGGACTCAGTCATACGGTAACCATGGGCATCGTGAGCGCAACGGGCAGGAATAATTTGCGGTCGTTACAGTACGAGGACTTCATCCAGACCGACGCCGCGATCAATGCCGGGAACAGCGGTGGCGCCTTGATCAATGCCCGCGGAGAGCTGGTGGGCATCAACACCCGGAACCTGGATTCGGCCCTGGGGGCCGAGAACATCGGTTTTGCAATCCCCATCGGGCTGGCCCGGGACGTGATGAACCAGATCATTGATTACGGGACCGTCACTCGGGCATGGCTGGGCGCTTCGTTCAGCAATATGAAGCCGGTGCGCCAGTCCGACGGCAGCAAAATACGCCGTGGCATCGGTGTACTGGATGCTGTCAAGGGTGGACCAGCCTGGAACGCCGGCATCCGTCAGGGCGACGTGGTCACGGCAATCGATGGCGAGAGAGTCGATGATCCAGGCCAGTTTCTGTTGAAAATCTCACAGCGCGAACCCGGCAGCCAGGTGGAATTGGAGGTCATTCGTGACGGGATATCGTTCCAGACCTACGCCACGCTTTTGCAGCAACCGCCTTTGCAATAGTGAGTTCAGCGGTTCGCCCGCGTTTCCTAAGCCTTAGGCAGCGTAACCCCGGTCTGGCCCTGGTATTTTCCGGCCCGGTCGGCATAGGAGCGCTCACACACTTCATCAGATTCAAAAAACAGGAACTGCGCAACACCTTCGTTGGCGTAAATTTTCGCCGGCAGCGGGGTGGTGTTTGAAAACTCGAGAGTCACATGCCCTTCCCATTCGGGTTCTAACGGCGTGACGTTTACAATGATGCCGCATCGCGCGTAGGTGGACTTGCCCAGGCAGATGGTCAGAACATTGCGTGGAATCCGGAAATATTCGACCGTATGCGCCAGTGCGAATGAGTTTGGCGGGATGATGCAGACGTCGCCGGAAAAGTCGACAAAGCTGTTGGCATCAAAGCGTTTGGGGTCGACAATAGCCGAATTGATATTGGTGAAAATCTTGAAGTCACGGGCACAGCGGACATCGTATCCGTAACTCGAGGTCCCATACGAAATGCAGCGCTCGCCGTTTTCAGCCAAGCGGACCTGTCCCGACTCGAAGGGTTCTATCATGTGATCGGATTTCGCCATCCGCTGAATCCAAAGATCTGACTTAATGCTCACTGTTTTTTCCTTGTTGCTTGCCGGCCGGATCAACTGTTCAGGATGTTGATCTGCGGCAGGTTTAAAGCCAGGTTGCGGGGCGTCAGCGAAAGCCGGGCTGCCGTCGTGCGGGCCAATTCCCGGTAACTCGCAGTGATTTCTGAATCGGGATCAGCCGTCACTGTCGGCATGCCCTGGTCCAGATCGGCGCGTATTCTGATATCGAGCGGCAATTGCCCGAGCAGGGGAACACCATACTCCTCGGCCATCCTGGAACCGCCTCCTGTGCCAAATATAGGCTCCTCATGTCCGCACTTGCTACAGATGTGAGTGCTCATGTTTTCCACGATTCCGAGCACCGCCATATCAACCTTGCGGAACATCTGCACCGCCTTGCGGGCATCCAGGGTGGCTATATCCTGAGGCGTGGTGACAATGACGGATCCGCTGACCGGAACTTTCTGTGCCAGGGTCAACTGGATATCGCCGGTGCCCGGCGGCAAATCCACCACCAGGTAGTCCAGGCCCTCCCAGTTGGTTTCCGTAAGAAGTTGCTGCAAGGCTGAAGTGACCATGGGGCCGCGCCAGATCATTGGCGTGTCTTCCTCGACCATGAATCCGATCGACATCACCTGCAAGCCATGCGCGCGTTGCGGCACGATCCGGTTGCCCACGGTTTGCGGGTTGCCCGACACACCCAGCATGCGCGGCATGCTGGGGCCGTAGATGTCAGCGTCCAGCACACCGACCCTGGCGCCATCGGCACGTAATGCCAGCGCGAGGTTGACGGACGTGGCTGACTTTCCGACGCCACCCTTTCCGGATGCGACAGCTATGATGTTCTTGATCTGTTCCAGAGGTTTCAACTCGCCCTGGACCTCGTGGGACATCACCTTCCAGTCAAGGCTGACCGCCGCAGACTCAATAGCATCATCGGCTTCCAGGGTTTCCTTAATGCGCGAAGCCAGGCTGTCCCTGATACCGTCAATCGGAAAACCGGCCCGCAGGTCAACTGAAATCCTCTGGCCATCGATACCGACACCGCGCAGCCAGCCCAGGCTGACCAGGTCGGTGCCGGAGTACGGATCAACGATTTTGGCGAGTAAATCTTTCACATATTGTTCTGAGAGTGTGGTCATGCGGTCAGGTTCTTCCGGTTGACAGATGAATGTAGCCGATCATTGTATATTTATTCTCTCTCGATCGGGAACCTCGGTCGTGAGATAATTCGCGATTCAGCCGGCAGCGTCGCCACTGCAACGCCGGCAGGAGGCTGATTCCGGACAGCGGCAGGAATATATGACAAACAAAAACAGACAGATCCTGGTAACCAGTGCACTGCCCTATGCCAATGGCGCTATTCACCTGGGACACATGCTGGAATACATCCAGACCGATATCTGGGCGCGATTCCAGCGCTCGCAGGGGCATGAATGCTATTTCGCCTGGGCCGATGACGCCCACGGTACGCCGGTCATGTTATGGGCACGCGCCGAGGGAAAAACCCCGGAAGAACTGATCGACATGATGAACGAGCAGCACAAGACGGATTTTCGCGACTTCGGTATCAGTTTCGATAATTACTCATCGACCCACAGCGAGTACAACCGCGAACTGGTTGAACTGATCTATGGGCGCCTGGACCAGAACGGATACATCGAACGCCGCCCTGTCGAGCAGTTTTATGATGAAGAAGAAGGCATGTTTCTGCCTGACCGGTTCATCCGCGGCACCTGTCCCAAGTGCGGCACCCAGGATCAGTATGGCGACAGTTGCGAATCCTGCGGAAGCACCTACTCACCCACCGATCTGATCGATCCGCACTCAGCCGTGACCGGGAGCAAGCCGGTCATGAAGGCGTCGGAACACTACTTCGTCCGCCTGGGTGATTTCGAAGATGCATTGAAAGACTGGATCGCTTCCGGCGCGCTCCAGAGTGAAATCTCGAACAAACTGCAGGAGTGGTTCACGGACGGTCTGCGTGACTGGGACATCTCCCGGGACGAGCCTTATTTCGGTTTCCGTATTCCCGGTACTGAGGACAAGTATTTTTACGTCTGGGTAGATGCGCCGGTCGGCTATATGGCCAGCTTCAAGGAGCTTTGCGTAAAGAAGGGCCTGGATTTCGAAGCGTGGTGGGGCAAGGATTCAAACGCCGAAGTGCACCACTTCATCGGCAAAGACATTGTTTATTTCCACACATTGTTCTGGCCGGCGATGCTGATGGGCGCAAACATGAGGACACCAACAGCTGTCTATGCCCATGGTTTTCTCACTGTGGACGGCGCCAAGATGTCCAAGTCCCGCGGCACTTTTATCAGTGCGCGAACCTACCTGGACCACCTCCATCCGGACTACTTACGATACTATTACGCGGCCAAACTGGGGCCCGGGACCGGCGATATCGATCTGAACCTGGAAGATTTCGTGCTGCGGGTGAATTCTGACGTCGTGGGGAAGGTTGTCAACATCGCCAGCCGTTGCGCGGGCTTTATTGGCCGCCAATTTGACGGCAAGCTGTCAGATTCCCTGCACCGGCCGGAACTGTTCCAGCAGTTCGTCGAGGCCCGTGCAGGCATCGCGGCAGATTTCGAGGAACGCAATTACCAGTCCGCCGTCCGTCGGATCATGAAGCTCGCGGATGAAGCCAATCGCTATATTGACGAGGAAAAACCCTGGCTCCAAATCAAGGAGGAGGGCAAGAAAGCCCACGTACACGAGGTGTGCACACAAGGTATCAACCTGTTCAGTATATTGATGAGCTACCTCTCACCGGTCCTGCCTTTCACAGCAGAGCGGGCAGGCGCCTTCCTCAACCGGGATGTCAGCGTTTGGCGCAACATCGATAAGCCCCTGCTCGGCGTTACCGTAAACACCTTCCAGCCGCTGCTCACGCGTGTCGATCCGCTAAAAGTGAATGCCGTGATTGAGGCTTCGAAAGAATCACTGAAACCGGCTAAATCCGCATCGTCCGCCCCCGCCGGACCCGTCATCGAACCCCTGGCTGCTGAAATCACTATCGATGATTTCCTCAAACTGGACCTGCGAGTGGCCAGGATCGTGAAAGCCGAAGCCATCCCGGAAGCGGACAAGCTGCTCAGGCTGACGCTGGACATCGGTAACGAAACCCGGATCGTATTCGCCGGCATCAAGTCGGCCTACAACGCGGCGCAACTGGAAGGGCGGCTCACCGTGATGGTCGCGAACCTGAAACCGCGGAAAATGCGTTTCGGCACTTCCGAGGGCATGGTGCTGGCGGCGGGTCCGGGCGGAAAAGATCTTTTCATCCTGGAACCGGGCGAAGGCGCCACTCCAGGTATGCGGGTCACGTAAAGCGTTTCATGTCAGAGTATTTACTGATCCTGGTCAGCACGGTACTGGCGAACAATTTTGTCCTCGTCCGCTTCCTCGGTTTATGCCCTTTCATGGGTGTTTCGAACAAGTTGGAAGGGGCCATCGGCATGTCGGTGGCTACCCTGTTTGTCCTGACGCTTTCGTCGGTGACCAGCTACCTGCTCAGCACCTACCTGCTCAAACCCCTGGGACTTGAGTACCTGTCCACGCTCACCTTTATCCTCGCCATCGCTACCGTTGTCCAGCTCACCGAAATGGTGATGAAAAAATCCAGCCCCCTGCTTTACCGCATCCTGGGAATTTTCCTGCCGCTGATCACGACCAATTGCGCGGTACTCGGTGTCGCGCTTCTTAATGTGCAGGAACAGCACAACCTGTTGCAGTCCGCGCTTTACGGTTTCGGGGCAGCCGCCGGTTTCGGCCTGGTCCTGATCATGTTCGCCGCCATGCGCGAGCGGATCACTTATGCCGATGTTCCTGTCCATTTCAAGGGTGCGCCAATCGGCCTGATAACCGCAGGGTTGATGGCGCTGGCATTCATGGGCTTCACCGGTCTGGCGCGGCTCTGAGACGAAACGGGACATGCTTATCGCGATCCTCGCAATCACGCTTATTGGCTTCCTGTTCGGGCTCGGCCTGGGCTGGTCCTGCGGAAAGTTCAGGGTGGATTCTGACCCCGTGGTCGAACAGATCAACGATATTCTTCCCCAGACGCAATGCGGCCAATGTAACTATCCGGGCTGTCGTCCTTATGCGGAAGCCATTGCAGCGGGGGAAGCGGAGATCAACCAGTGCCCGCCGGGTGGCGATGCCGGAATCCAGGCACTGGCCGACCTCCTCGGACTCGAACCCCTGCCCCTCAACCCGGAAAACGGGGCGGTGAAACCGAAGACCGTTGCAGTGATCGATGAAGCGGCCTGTATCGGTTGTACACTCTGCATCCAGGCCTGTCCGGTCGACGCTATCGTTGGCTCCGCCAAACTGATGCACACGGTGATCGAATCAGAGTGTACCGGCTGTGATCTTTGTCTCCCGCCCTGCCCTGTGGATTGCATCGAGATGATCGTAAAGCCCTCCGCACCGGGTGAATGGATTCGGCCCAGGCCTCCGGACACAGGCATAAAAACCGGAGGCTCGCTTTTGCGGGAAGTTTCCGCATGATGCACATCGACCCAAGGGAGCAGGCGCGCAGGGCCGGCGAACAATTGCATCATTTTCACGGTGGCCTCAGGTTGCGCCACAACAAGAAGATCTCCTGTGAGATTCCAGTCGAAAAAGTACCGCTGGCAACCCGCTATTACGTGCCCCTGCTACAGCAGGCCGGACAGGAAGCGGAGCCCACGGTCATAGAGGGTCAAAAGGTACTGAAAGGCGACCTGTTGGGATATTGCAGGCAAACGGGCGGCGACTCCGTGCATGCTCCCACGTCCGGAACGGTTACGGCGATTTCCAATCACCCCAACAGCCATCCGTCCGGCAGGGACGGGCGTTGCATCGTCATCAGGCCAGATGGCCTGGACCAGTGGATGACCCTGGATCCCATCGAAAACTGGGAGCGGGCCGACGCAATCCTTCTTCGGCAAAAAATCAGGAGTTCAGGCATCGTCGGACTGGGCGGCGCGGTATTTCCAACGGCCGTCAAAGTCGACGAAGCAAGCTCAAAGGAAATACACACCCTTATTCTCAACGGTTCTGAATGCGAGCCCTATATCAGCTGTGATGAAATGTTGATGCGAGAACAGCCGGACTCCATCATCCTCGGGGCCCGTATTCTGCAAAGGGCAGTGGGTGCAACCCGGACGGTAATTGCCATTGAGGACCAGATGGGCGCAGTAAACACGGCGCTCACCGGGGCAGTCAAGCGGTCAGGCACCCACGATATCGATGTCGTCAAGGTCACCACAATCTATCCGGAAGGCGGAGAAAAGCAACTGGTCAAGGTATTGACCGGGCTCGAAGTTCCTTCCGGCTGCCGACCCACCGACCTCGGCCTGCTGTGCCAGAACGTCGCAACTGCAACCGCCGTGGCCCGGGCTGTAACCGAAGGCAAACCACTCATCGAGCGCATCGTCACCGTTACCGGAAGCGGTGTGCGGAAACCCCGTAACCTGCTGGCGCAGATCGGAACACCGGTTTCCAACCTGGTCGACCAGTGCGGCGGGTTTTCGCCTGACGCTGCGAGGCTTATTCTCGGCGGTCCCATGATGGGCTATGCCCTCGCTTCCGACGCCAACCCCGTGATCAAAGCGGCCAACTGTATCCTGGCCCTGACCGCGGAGGATGTTCGGCCGGAACAACCCGAAATGCCCTGTATCCGTTGCGGCGAGTGCTCGCGCGTTTGTCCTTCAATGCTCATGCCGCAGGAGTTGAACTGGAGTATTCGCAACGGCCTGTGGGATGAAACGAGTGATTTGGGCCTGTCTGATTGTATCGAATGCGGCTGTTGTGATTTTGTATGCCCCAGCCATATTCCCCTGACCGAGTGGTTTCGCTTCGGCAAGTCAGAAACCCGGTTGCGCGACAACGAGAAACGACAGGCTGAGGCCGCGCGTCAACGTTTTGAAGCACGGGAGGCCCGCCTGGCCGTGCTCAAGCAGGAACGCAAACGACGAATCAGCGAAAAGAAACGCGCGATGACCGGTAAAGACGACAAGCAGAAAGAAATTGCCGACGCCATTGAACGAGTGCGTTCCCGACAGGACGGTGATTCATGAGCCGGAGTTTCGAAACCGGCGCAGCGCCACATTTTCCGTCCCATTCCACGGTGTCCCGGGTCATGCTCCAGGTGATTTACGCCCTGGTTCCCGCGATCACCGCTCACGTCTGGTTTTTCGGGCCGGGTTTGCTGGTCCAGATCATTCTGGCTGGCGGCCTGGCCGTGGGGTTCGAGGCCGTCATGCTGAAAATCCGGAGAAAGCCGTTGTGGCTTTTTCTCGGGGATTTCAGCGCCGTTGTCACCGCCATCCTGTTTGCCCTGTGCATTCCCCCGCTGGCGCCCTGGTGGATCGCGCTGACCGGAATGTTTTTTGCGATCGTGGTCGCCAAGCACCTCTACGGCGGCCTGGGTCACAATCTTTTCAACCCAGCCATGGTGGGCTATGTCGTGGTGCTGATCAGCTTCCCCCAGGCCATGACTGCCTGGCTGCCGCCGCTGACCATCGCACCATCCGGACTCAGCCTGCTTGATGTTTTAATGACGGTACTCAGCGGACAACCGCCGCCCGGACTGACCTGGGACGTCATTACCGAAGCCACCCCGCTGGACGTCATCAGGACCAGCGTGGCGTCCGGAAAAATGATTTCTGAAGCCCGGCAGTTACCGGTTTTTGGTGATTTTGGCGGCCTGGGCTGGGAGTGGATAGCCAACTGGTATGCCCTGGGCGGTCTGTGGTTGTTGTGGCGGCGCATCATTACCTGGCACATTCCCGCGGCCATGATCGGCAGCGTGGTTTTCCTCGGCCTGGCAAGCTACCTGGTTGACCCGGGCAGCAACCCGTCGCCTCTACAGCACGTGTTCTCGGGCGCCCTCATCATTGGCGCCTTTTTCATCGCGACCGACCCGGTCAGCGGCTGCGCCAGCAACCGGGGCCGGTTGCTTTTTGGAGCCGGTGTGGGCGTGATCACGCTGGTGATCCGACGCTGGGGAGGATATCCGGACGGTGTGGCATTCGCAGTCCTGCTGATGAATATGGCGGCGCCCCTGATTGACCGTTACACACGCCCGAGGATATTCGGCCAATGAAGCGCATGCTGCGAAGCGCTGCTGCGCTGGGCCTGGTTGCGCTCACTGGCACAGCACTATTGACCGGAGTCGATTATTTGACGGCCGATCGCATCGCTGAGCAGGAAAGACGAGTGGTTCTAGAGCAGTTGGGACAGCTCGTTCCACAAGCTTCAGACGATTCGTTGCTTGACGATAAAATAACCGTGATGGACGAACAGTTTTTTCCCAACGGTCAACAGGTCTCCATCTGGCGCTCCCGGGACCATGGAGAGCCGCTGGCCGCCATCCTCAAATTCAACGCGGTGAATGGATACAACGGGGACATAACGCTGCTGGCCGGCATCAATGCGGACGGCAGCCTGCGGGGCGTGCGTGTCATTTCCCACAAGGAAACACCCGGCCTTGGCGATGCCATTGAAGCCGAAAAAAGTTCATGGATACTTGGATTTTCCGGCAAGTCCCTGGAAAATCCCGGACGGGAACGGTGGAACGTCAAACGGGAAGGCGGTGAATTCGACCAGTTCACCGGGGCAACCATCACCCCACGCGCCGTTGTCAACGCGGTACGCCTCGCGCTCGAATACTTTGAATTGAACCATGAAGCCCTATTCGAAGAACCTGCAGAGACCCCCGGGGGTTCCCGTCGATGATATACCGGGAGATTTTCGCAAACGGCTTGTGGAGACAAAATACCGGCCTGGTTGTTTTGCTGGGTCTGTGTCCTTTGCTTGCCGTCAGCAACACCGTGGTGAACGCCATCGGCCTGGGCCTGGCCACTACCCTGACCCTGGTTTTTTCAAACCTGGCTGTCTCCCTGGCCCGCCCTGCCCTGCGTCCCGAAATCCGGATTCCCGCCTACGTCATCATCATTGCTTCCGTCGTAACCGTGCTGCAGATGTTGATGCAGGCCTGGTTCCACGACCTCTACCTGGTACTGGGCATTTTTATTCCCCTCATCGTCACCAATTGCGCGATTATCGGGAGGGCAGAGTCGTTTGCTTCCAGAAACAGGCCGCTACCCTCGATCGTCGATGGACTGGCGACTGGACTGGGTTTTAGCCTGGCGCTGGTGGCCCTGGGCGCCTTCAGGGAAGTCATCGGAAAGGGGACTCTAATGAGCCACGCCAGCCTGATGTTCGGAGAATGGGGGAAATCGCTGCAACTTACCGTCATCCCTAACCACCCCGGCTTCCTGTTGGCGCTACTTCCACCCGGCGCATTTATTGGGCTGGGCTTGTTGATTGCAGGAAGAAACTGGCTTGACGCCAGGTTGGCACGGAATCGTGAGGCAATGCAACCGGAGAGCGCCCCGCATGAAACCTGACGACCGGAGGGAGTTTTTTCGCCGACTGCAGTCGGTCATACCGGCCCCGAAAACCGAGCTGGAATATCATTCATCGTTCGAACTGCTCGTTGCCGTCATCCTCTCCGCCCAGGCGACAGATGTCAGCGTCAACAAGGCAACGCGGAAACTGTACCCGGTCGCCAGCACTCCCCGAGAAATTCTCAACCTGGGCGTTGACGGTTTGAAGCCTTATATAAGAACGATCGGTCTGTTCAATTCAAAAGCGGAAAACATCATCAAGACCTGCCGGATGCTTGTTGAAGAATACGACAGTGAAGTGCCGAACGACCGGAAATCGCTGGAGCGCCTTCCCGGAGTGGGCCGTAAAACTGCAAATGTGGTCCTCAATACAGCCTTTGGTGAACCCACCATCGCTGTCGACACCCACATTTTTCGGGTGGCCAACCGCACCGGGCTGGCGAAGGGAAAAACGCCGCTGGAAGTGGAACTGAAACTACTGAAGGCCGTTCCGAGAGAGTACCTTCACGATGCGCACCATTGGTTGATCCTGCATGGCCGGTACACCTGCAAGGCCAGGAAACCCAACTGCCCGGAGTGTATTGTCAGATCTCTCTGCAGTTTTAAAACCAAGACCACGGTGTAATAATCCGCCCTCGTTTCCGGTCTTCTGCCCCGAGTCGTGCTGAATTCCGGTAAGATCGCATGCTCGACTCAAAACCAACGAAGGGCCCTTGGGCCCGTTCTTTTTAAACCTGGAGGTTCTTTACAATGGCTGAAAAATCAATCACAACCCGTCCCCTGTCTGCTGCTGTCGGAGTAGCTTTCGTCTCGTCCCTGGCTGCAACTACCGCGGCCCATGCTGCAGACAATCCGTTCGAAGCAACTGACCTGGATTCCGGCTATCTGCTTGCTGGTGCGGACAAGGCTGAAGAAGGCACTTGCGGCGGCGACAAGGCCGAGGAAGGTAAGTGCGGCGAAGGCAAATGCGGTGGTGACAAAGCTGAAGAAGGTGCCTGCGGCGGTGATAAAGCCGAAGAGGGCAAGTGCGGTGAGGGCAAATGCGGCGCCGATAAGGCTGCGGAAGGCTCATGCGGCGGTGACAAAGCAGAAGAGGGTAAGTGCGGCGGTGACAAGGACTGATCATCCGCGATTGAACTCCGGCCGGTTCCCTGTTGAGGGCGCCGGGTTAGGATTGCGGCGGGCCCTACTGGGCCCGCTTCGGGCCTACGGGTTGGAACCGCTTGGTTTCATGGAAGTCGCGCCGGAAAACTGGATGAACGTCGGTGGCCGCTTCGGCGCCGCCCTAAGGGAGTTCACCAGCCAGTTGCCGTTCGTGTGCCATGGCTTATCGCTGTCCATCGGCGGGCCATCGCCGCTCGATGAAACCTTTCTCCATCGCTTGCGGCAGTTTCTGGATACGCACAATATCCGCTGTTACAGCGAGCACCTGAGTTACTGTACTGATGATGGTCATCTGTATGACCTGATGCCCATCCCCTTCACAACAGAAGCCGTGCATTACGTGGCAGGCAGAATCAAGAAAGTTCAGGATATCCTCGAACGAAGGATCGCCATTGAAAACGTCTCCTACTATGCCGCTCCGGGTTCTGAGCTTAGCGAAATTGAATTCATCAACGCCGTGCTGGAAGAGTCCGGGTGCGACCTGTTACTGGATGTAAATAATATCTATGTCAACAGTATCAATCATGGTTACAACGCCATGGATTTTCTGCACGATCTACCTGGGCACCGGATTGCTTACGGGCACATTGCCGGGCACTTCAGGGAAGATGAGGATCTGCTGGTGGACACGCATGGGGCCGAAGTCATTCCCGACGTATGGGAAATCCTGGAAGAAGCCTACAAGGCGTTTGGTGTTTTTCCCACCCTGCTGGAACGGGATTTCAACTTGCCGCCGATCGAAGAATTGATGAATGAGGTCGGGCACATCTCGGTTCTGCAGAAAAAGTGGCAGTTCGATAATCGTTCAATCCAGAATGACCAACCCGGAAAAAGACAGGCCTGACCGGCTGAAAACGCTGCAAATGGCTTTTGCAGCCCATATCCGTGACCCGGATAACCATGCCGCGCCTGCCGGCATCGAAGACCGGCGGATGAAAATCTATCGCGATTTGTTTTTCAACAACATCCAATCGCTGCTTGCGGGCAATTTTCCGGTTTGCAGATCCCTTTACGATGAGGCGGGCTGGCGTGGGCTGATTCGGGATTTCTATTCGGAGCATCGCTGCCAGACCCCGCTGTTCCCTGAAGTAGCGAAGGAGTTTCTGCGCTACCTGCAGGATGAAAGGAAAGCCCGGCCCGACGACCCGGGTTTCCTTCTTGAACTGGCGCACTACGAGTGGGTGGAACTGGCCCTGTCACTGGATGAGCGAACTCCGGAAACGATCGACGCCAACGCGGATGGCGACCTGTTGACCGGCATTCCCCTGCTTTCACCACTGGCCTGGCCCCTGAGTTATCGTTACCCGGTCCACCGGATCGGGCCGGACTACCGGCCTTCGCAACCACCCGGCGAACCCACCCATATTCTGGTTTACCGGAACCACAGTGGGGGAGTGAAATTCATGAAACTCAATCCGGTCAGCCGCCTTTTATTCGAATTGATGCGCGAGGACCACAACGCCACCGGCCTGGATTTGTTGAAAAACATTGCCGAAGCCATTGATCACCCGGATCCCAAACGGGTCATCGCAACGGGTACAAAACTGCTCAGCGATTTCAAGCGGAAAGACGTGTTGCTGGGCACGCGGAGATAAGCACATGTTCGACAGCTACGACAATATCACCGCACGACTGCGAGCTTCGGGTGATTACCTCTGGCCCCTGGCCCTGCGACTGATCATGTTCTGGGAGTTCTGGGAGGCCGGGACCAAAAAGCTGCGCGGTGAAAACTGGTTTGCGGATATTCCCTGGGCAGACTGGCAGGGAGGCTTCCCCTGGCCATTCAGCCTGTTGCCAGCCGACATTAACTGGGTGGCGGCAACCTGGGGGGAACTCACCTTTTCAGTGATGATACTGCTGGGCCTTTTCACGCGGTTTGCCGCCCTTTCGCTGCTGGTCATCACGGTTGTTGCAACCGCCGCGGTGCACTGGCCCGCCGAATGGGGGACCCTCGGCGAACTCTGGCAGGGATATGCCATCACCGTCGAGGGAGGGGGCAATTACAAGTTGCCGCTGCTTTTCGTGGTTATTCTCCTGCCGTTGATTTTTTACGGAGGGGGGAAAATCAGCCTCGACCACACGCTGCTCAAACTGACAGGGCGTGACAGTTACAACAGTGACCGAATGGGTGATGGAATTGCCGCCGCGTTGTTGTTCGGCATTCTCGGGATCACGACATTTTTCCTGGAACCCGCCTGGGGTATCGGTTTCATGGCTGTTGCGCTGGTGCTGGGGCTGACTCCGGCACTTCGACGCTGAACGGAAGGGGCAAGGGCCGTAACTCAAAGCCATGGCTCCGTAATAACTGGATCAACCCCGCTTCCCCCGGCAGGTGCAAGGCGCCGACCGCAACGAATACCCGCTCAGTCTCCATGTAAGGTAACAGGGCCTTGATCATTCTTCGGTTTCTCAGCTCGATCCCCTGGTACATGAAATACTGCCGGGCTTCTTCGCCCAGGCCGGTCAGTTGATCCTCGGCTTGTGTATTAAGAGCCTGGAGATCACCCGCCAGGTAGGCCCCTACCATCTGATCATGCAGTTCACGCACTTTTTCATGCTCGGCCAATGCCTGGTCCAGGAGAATCAGCTGCTGTTCCATCGGCATGTCTTCCAGAAATGAAAGTTGCTGCTCCAATGTTTCCAGGCCAACGACGCTGAGCCCTATACCTGCGGCGCGCAGCGACAATGAAAAATCCATGAAGAAACCGGTTTCCGGCGGCGGGACACTGAGTGTCATCATGGCAGCCCACACTTTCATCCGGGCAGCCCAGTCAGTCGGCAAGCTATAGCCTTTCAACGCCGCCATAAGCCGGGCATAACGATCGGCACCGATACGGCCTTCCAGCTTTGTTCCGTCCTGGTATTGCATCATAACGGTCAGCCGTTGCAAAGTTGGCAGATCCGGGACGATCTCCATTGCAAATATGTCGTTGGCGGCCAACACTTCAGAAAACGTCTCGGAGAAATCCAGAACCCTCGGGTCTTCGCTGTGAATTGTGCCGAGCAAATAGCCGGCCGGCTCGCCATCCCTGGAAATGGACCAGAACAGCGCGGTGTCAGCCGCCGTCGAGGCCTGAACGGCCCCCGTCAAGGACAGCATCAAAAAGATCAGGACGAATAGGCTGCAATGCGGGCCTTTGCGGTGCAGATGGCGGTTCATTGTCTTCATGGCAATTTGCGGTTCAATCCCTTATCCTGCTCTGCTTACTCAACAGGGTCCATTATGCCGCGCATTGCCGATCGATTCAGGGGATTTCTTCCTGTAGTGGTTGACGTCGAAACCGGGGGCTTCGACGCAAAAAAAGACGCACTGCTGGAAATTGCCGCCTGCATCATTCGCATGGATGATTTTGGGCGCCTGTTTATTGCTGAAACGGTTTCGGTGAACGTCGAGCCATTCGATGGCGCACATATCAGCCCCAAGTCGCTGGAAATAACGGGAATCAACCTCGATAGCCCGTTACGCAATGCTTTACCGGAAAAGGAAGCCCTGCGGCAGATTTTTCAGCCGGTCAGAAACGAAGTCCGGTCCACTGCTTGTCAACGTGCGATCCTGGTCGGCCATAATTCGTTTTTCGACCTGTCTTTTCTCAATGCGGCGATTGACCGGACGGAATTCAAACGCAGCCCTTTTCATCCGTTCAGCTCCTTCGATACCGCAACCCTGGCAGGCCTGGCCTTTGGGCAGACCGTACTTTCCCGATCTGTCCAGGCCGCCGGCCTGGACTGGAATGAGTCAGAGGCGCATTCAGCCATTTACGATACGGAGAGAACGGCCGCATTATTCTGCGCCATTGTCAATCGCTGGAAAATCCTGACTGGCTTTTAACACCGGAGGGCATATGACGAACCACCTGATGAACACTTACGCGCCGTTACCGGTTTCGTTCAAATGCGGCGAAGGCGCCTGGCTTTTTGACGAAAGTGGAAAGCGTTACCTCGACGCCATCAGCGGTCTTGGCGTCTGCGCTCTGGGTCACGCTCACCCTGAGGTTGCCCGGGTCATCGCCGAGCAATCTGCTGCCCTGATCCACTGCGGCAATCTCGTCAGGATCCCCTGGCAGGAAAAGCTGGCCGGCAAGGTCGCTGAAGTCACCGCAATGGACCGGGTGTTTTTCGGCAACTCGGGCGCGGAAGCGATTGAGTGCGCGCTGAAAATCACCCGCATCGTGGGCCATGCACGCAAAATCGACACTCCGGGTGTGGTGGTGATGGAGCACAGCTTTCACGGACGCACCATGGCTGCGCTTTCTGCGACCGGCAGCCGCAAAGTACAGGCAGGGTTCGAACCCCTGGTGAGCGGCTTTTTGCGTGCACCATTTGGCGATGCCGACGCCATTCGAAAAATTGCCCGGCACCATGATGAAGTCACGGCCGTACTGGTCGAACCTATCCAGGGAGAAGCCGGCATCCGGATCCCGCCGGCGGGATACTTGTCAGAACTTCGTTCCATTTGCGATGAGAATGGCTGGCTACTGATATTCGATGAGATCCAGTCGGGCTTGTGCCGCACCGGCAAGTGGTATGCGCACCAGCATGAAGATGTGCGGCCCGATATAGTAACCACCGCCAAGGCGCTGGCCAACGGACTGCCGATCAGCGCCTGCGCGGCAGGCGGGGCAGCGGCGGAGGCCATGACGCCGGGGCGCCACGGATCTACGTTTGGCGGCAACCCCCTGGTGTCGAGAACCGCCTGCACAGTACTGGATATCATGAAATCAGAAGACCTGTGCGGCCGGGCGGCCTCAACAGGCGACTGCATGATGGATGCATTCAGGACACGGCTTGACGGCAATCCCCGGGTTAAGGAAATCCGCGGGAAGGGGCTGATGATCGGCGTTGAACTTGGCCAGGACGCCAATCACCTGCGCCAAAGGGCGCTGGAGCGTGGGGTTCTGCTGAATGTTACGCAAGACCGGGTAATTCGCCTGTTGCCGCCATTGATCATTGACCGGGAACAGGCCGAACACATCGTGGACGTGGTCTGTGCGCTAGTCGAAGAGCGTCCTTAGCAGGGCCGGGAATTCACCACCCGCAATTTCAGCCAGCCGGACGGCATTGGTTTCCAGTGTTTCCATCGAGTCCGCCGTCAACGTTGCATGGCCAATTTTCCGCCCCGGTCTGGGTGCTTTCCCGTAGTCATGCCAATGCAAACCTGGTATTGCCAATGCCCGTTGGCGGTCAGGCATCTCGCCAATCCAATTGAACATCAATGAACGGGCGGTCATCTCTGTCTCGCCCAGGGGCAAGCCGGCAATCGCCCGCAAGTGATTTTCAAATTGCGAGCAGCAGGCGCCATCAATGGTCCAGTGACCCGAGTTGTGAACCCGCGGGGCAAATTCATTGACCAGCAACTCCCCCTTGAACAGGAAAAACTCAATCGTCAGGACGCCGGTGTAGTCAAAATGTTCCAGCATGGCATGCATCCTGGCGGTCGCTTTGGCCTGCAGCGATTCGTCAAAAACACCCGGCAGGCTGAGCTTCAGAATACCATTTGAATGCACGTTGCGGGTCAGCGGCCAGGTACGGATTTCACCATCCAGCCCGCGCACTGCGAACAGGGAACACTCGGCTTCGAAGGGTATGAATGCCTCGAGCACCAGGTCCGACTCACCCAACTTTTGCCAGGCCCTTTCGCGATCTTCAGGATCACGCAGAATCGCCTGGCCCTTGCCGTCGTAACCCAGTCGCCGGGTCTTCAAAACGGCGGGGTACCCCAGCAATTCCAGTCCCTCCAGCAAATCGGTGCGGCTCGAAACCAGATGGTAAGGCGGAACGGAAATGCCGAGGCTTGTCAGCAACTCATTTTCCATCGCCCTGTCCTGGCCCGCGCCGAGGGCGTTGGGGGCAGGATAAAGGGTGCCGGCTTCCTGCAACGCCCGCGCCGAGGATTCGGGCACATTTTCAAAATCGAACGTTGCCACATCCACTGTCGAACCCAATTGGCGTGCCGCTTCTTCGTCTGAAAACTCTGCCTGCAATAATTCTCCGGTAGACCCGGCACACGCATCCGCCGATGGATCCAGAAAAACAAAACGAAACCCAAGGGGAATGCCCGCAAGACCCATCATCCGGCCCAGCTGCCCTCCTCCGAGGACACCGATACGCTCCACCGCGGAAGGTGTCTGATTTGACTTCAAATTCACGGTTTCAAGCCTGGCTGGGGTCGGGATGAGCCAGTACAGCTTCGGTACGGGCGGTGCGAAAAGTCTCCAATGCGGCACGAACCGCCGGCTCTGTTGTACCGATAATGGCGGCTGCGAGCAGGGCCGCGTTGGTCGCACCCGCGGCGCCGATGGCAAGCGTGCCCACGGGAATGCCCGCCGGCATCTGCGCTATTGAAAGCAGGGAATCCATGCCATTAAGGGCCCGGGACTGTACCGGGACACCGAGGACCGGCACGACGGTCTTCGCCGCCACCATACCTGGCAGGTGCGCAGCGCCGCCGGCGCCCGCAATAATGACACGCAGCCCCCGCTCTGCTGCCTGTTCTGCGTATTCAAACATCCGGTCCGGAGTTCGATGGGCGGAAACGACCCGGGTTTCGTAGGAAACGCCCAGGCTTTCCAGCGTATCAGCAGTATTTTTCATCGTGTCCCAATCCGACTGGGAGCCCATGATAATGCCGACAAGCACCTGATTTTTCACCGTTACACTTCCTTTTCATTCGAGAAATACAAGCCGGATATTGTAGCATGCGCGCGGCGTTGATTATCCTGTGAGAAAATGTCTCTACTACCGTAAACTACACCTATAGCAATTGCATTGGAGCCCGACATGCCCATCGACGGGAAACTTCTTGAAATTCTCTGCTGCCCGGTCAGCAAAACACCGCTCACCCGTCTTCCGGCCAGCCGGCTCAAAAAATTAAACGAAGCGATTGCGGCGGGCGAAGTGCAGTACGTGCGCGGTGCGACGGTTGACAAACCCCTGCGCGAAGCCCTGATCACAGAGGATTCCCGGGTTATTTACCCGGTTGTCGATGAAATCCCCATACTTCTGGAAGAACGGGGCATCGGGACCACGCAACTTCAGGATTTCTGAGATGCGGCCTCCTGCGCCGCAAGAGATCGCTAATGACGTGAGCCGAGCCCTGGAAGAAGACCTGGGCAGCGGTGACTGCACGGCTTCCCTGGTGCCTGAAAACAAACTGCTGCGGACCCGCGTGATCTGCCGCGAAGCCGCGGTGCTGTCGGGCAGGCCCTGGTTTGATGAAACCTTCCGGCAACTGGATGGCGCTGTCGTGGTCACCTGGCGAATCAGGGATGGCGACCGGATGAAACCCGGCCAGGAAATCTGCCAGCTGGAAGGGCCTGCCCGGTCCATTCTCAGCGGCGAGAGAACGGCGCTTAACTTCCTGCAAACACTTTCCGGAACGGCAACTTCAGCGCGCCGCTATGCCGATGCCGTCGCCGGTTCCGGGGTGGTTATCCTGGATACGCGAAAAACCATCCCGGGCCTGCGCCTGGCCCAGAAGTATGCCGTTCGGTGCGGCGGCGCCAGCAACCATCGCATCGGTCTTTTCGACGCCATCCTGATCAAGGAAAATCATATCTCCGCGGCAGGCTCTATCACGGCTGCGGTCGGACTGGCCCGGAGCATTCACTCCGACCTTTTGCTGGAGGTCGAAGTCGAAAACCTCGCGCAACTGGAAGAAGCCCATAGGGCGGGGGCGCAGCGCGTGCTGCTGGATAACTTCAGCCTGGAAGATTTGCGTTTGGCTGCTGTCCGTTACAAGGGGAAAATCGGTTTGGAAGCCTCCGGAGGGATTTCCCTGGACAGCGTCAATGCCGTGGCCGAAACCGGTGTCGATTTCATTTCCACAGGTGACATCACCAAGAGCGTTCATGCCGTCGATTTTTCGATGCGTTTCCTCTAGCGCGTTTCAATCAAGGGCAAAAGCTTACCCGGATTGAAAATTCCCGCCGGATCGAAAGACTCTTTTATTTTTTGCATAAACTCGATCTCCGCCACTGACCGGCTCATCCCCAGCCATGGCTGTTTCAGCAATCCGATTCCGTGTTCGGCGGAAATACTACCGCCAACATCCCGGGTCAGCGCATAGGATTTATCACTGATGTCATGGGAGCGTGTTTCGAATTCGCTCATTGTCATGCTGGCTGGTTTCAGGATGTTCATGTGCAAATTGCCGTCACCGATATGCCCGTACCACACGATTTCAAATTCTGGACAGATCTCATTCACCAGGGAGTCCATGCGGCGCAGAAATTCCGGAACCACTGAAACACGCACGGATAGATCGTTCTTGTACGGAGGAAAGTGGCTGATGGATTCAGATATTCCTTCACGGTACCGCCACAACCGCTCAATATCCCTGTCACTCTGGCTGATCACTCCATCCAGCACCCAGCCCCGGCTGGAGCAATGCTCGAAACATTTCATCGCGGTCTCCTCAACACGCCCATCCGGACAGTCGAACTCGGCGACCACGTACAGGGGGCAGCGGGTTTCGAAAGGATTGGGAAGCTGGTTTGCCTGGCAGACATGATGCAGTGCACGGTCAGTGAAAAACTCAAAGGCTGACAATTCCAGAGCTGATCTCAGGGAGTCGAAAACCTTCATCAGGGCGTCCATGCTTCCGATACCCAGCAGCAACACCCGGCTGGCTAATGGCGGTTCAACCAGTTTGAGCGTTGCCTCGACCACCAGACCCAGCGTTCCTTCGCTGCCAATAAACAGGTGGCGCAAGTCGTATCCGCTAGCATTTTTGATCAGGCCCCGATTCAATTCCAGCAGTTGACCGCTTCCGGTAACGACCTTCAGACCCACCACCCTGTCCCGGGTCAACCCGTATTTCAGAACCCGGATACCCCCTGCATTCGTCGCGATATTACCTCCGATCTGGCTCGACCCCTCGGAGGCGAAGGAAACGGGATAATAGAGTCCATTCTGGCGGGCCAACTCCTGTACAGTTGCAGTTACTACGCCAGCCTCCACGGTAACAGTGCGGTCAATCGGGTCAAATCCCATCACTTCCTGCATTCGGTCGAAAGAAACCACGATTTCACCCCGGGCCGCTACGGCGCCCCCGCTCAGGCCGGTACGGCCGCCGGAAGGAACCAGGGGAATCCCGTTCCGGGCTGCCGCAGAAACAAGCTCGCAAACCTGGCCTGTCGAGGCTGGAAACGCAACGCCTGCCGGCGCCGCTGTACGGAACCTCGTCCAGTCCTGTCCATGACTCGCGAGGGTAGATGGTTCAACACAAACTTCCAGGTTCGGGCAGGCGCCTCGCAGTGTGGTCACAACATCCATTTTAAAAATCCCGGTTTGCAAATGCCAAAGTATAGCGCCGTACAGCGGCAATCCCGCTCAGGCCATCTATAATGAAGCACAAATTAAGACTCCATGGGACAAAATTGATGCTGAAACAACCTGGCCGACAACGTGCTAACCCCAGGAAATTCATCGCCCCATTCATTGCACTGGCTCTTTTCATTTGCAGCGTCCAAACATTGCACGCAAGGGACAAATCGGAAAAGCCGGACAAACTTTTTTCCAGCAATGACACGCTTGATATCACTATCACCGGGCCATGGCGCGACCTTCAGCGGGATAAAAAGAACCAGGATCCTTACCCGGCAACGCTGGAGTTCACCGACGCTCTGGGCAAGCCGGTGCAGTTGGATGTGACCATCGGTCGGAGGGGTATTACACGTCAGCGGGTTTGCGACTTCCCGCCCATACGGCTGCGTTTCAACAAGGAGAACGTCAAAAATACCATGTTTCGCGGCCAGAATTCTTTGAAGATGGTCACCCACTGTGAAAAGGCAGAGCGGTTTGAACAGTATTACATCCTGGAAATGCTGGCTTACCGCATGTACAACCTGATCACGGATTTCAGTTTCCGTGTCCGCGCCCTGGATGTGACCTATGTCGACAGCGAAACCGGCAATATCGACAAGGACCGTTTCGCTTTCCTGATCGAAGATGACAGTGATGTTGCCAAAAGAAACGACCTGAAAAAAATCGACATTGCAAAAATCAAGCTGTCACAACTGGAACCATACGTCACCAATGAGCTTTCCCTTTTCGAGTACCTCATCGGTAACGTCGACTGGAGCCCCCTGCGCGGGCCGGATCCTGCTGAATGCTGCCACAACGTGAAGCTCGTTGGTCCGGAGCCCTTGCAGAAGGGAGACACCGCTTACCCCATCCCCTACGATTTTGATTCTTCCGGGCTTGTAAACGCGGATTACGCCATTCCTCCGGATGGCGTTCCCATCAAATCTGTCAGGCAGCGGCTTTTCCGTGGCTATTGTTTCTTCAACGACACGCTGGAGGATGCACGGCAGAAATTCCTGCGACAGGAATCCGCCATCTACGCATTGTTGAATAACGAAAGCCGCCTCTATTCGAGAACCAGGAGAAATTCCAACAAGTACATCGAAGATTTTTTCGATGACATAAAAGACCAGAAAGATTTTGAACGGCGAATTATTCGGAAATGCCGCAAATAGGTATCGGCCTGGGGCCGGGTACAAGCGTGGTGTCGCCGTCAAGTCCTGCCTCTTCTTCCAGCAGGACGGGTACGGCCGGGTGCTGGAGCAGTTCATGGCGTTCCTGGAGAAAAGCATTATCGGGGTTCAGAGCGATCACTTTTTCTAGATAAGGGATTAATCCTGAGTCATCAGACGGAAGCGGTACTTTGCCATTCGGATAGCCGCCAAAAAGGCCTTTAGGGGTCATTTCGAGATAGCCCACGTGACCGCCGTATGCCCGGGCGATCCCCGTGTCGATCATCAGCACCTTGCCGTCATACTGTGGCCAGATAACACCGCTGGTGGGCGTATGGCCCACGGCGATATGACTGATCCCGTGATGGGCGAGAATGGCGTCGACAGTTTCATTGACCGCTTCAGGTTCAACCCCTGACAGCCCGCGGTACCATAAAGGACCGAATTCGTCTTCGAGAATTCCCGGGTTGTGAGGGTCGAAGCGACTCAATCCCCCAACCACCTGCTTCGTCATGTCCTCCAGCGAGTTCTGGCAATAGAACCCGCTGATTCCACCATGAACGAACAGGGTGTCATTGATCCGGACAGCAACTTTTTTGCTCATCACCCAGGTCGCATATTCGCCTTCAGGGTTCCACGCCGGATCCCAGGCTCGGCGGTGCTCAACCCAGCCCAGGGGGTGTTTCAGGTTCCATTCTTCGCGGAAATTTTCCGGCAATAATGCGTAACCTTCCGGGTCACTGGCTTCCATGTTTTTCATGGTGAGTTCGAATACACGATCCCGCAAGGCCGCGGAATTGCGGTTCACGAAAGCCTCGAATTCGCCATCGCTCACGTACCTCAGGTCACCATAAACATTCATCGCCTCGTGATTTCCAATCAGGTTGTGAACCCGGCCTCCCTTGCGCTCCGCCTGTTTTCCCAGCTTTGTAATATGCTCGATGATTTTTCTGGTATCCGGTCCCCGGTCGGGAATGTCACCCGTTTGCACCAGATGGGTATTTCCGCCACTCCATTTACCTTTTTTATCTACCAGGCCGGCAGCTTTGAGCGTGGCGATGTAATTATCGTAGTCACCATGAAGATCACCGATCGCCACCACGCGTTCAACGTCGTCCCACTGGAAATCGTCTATTTGCCGGGCATCGGCAAATGCCGGGCTGGCGCTCAGCAGCATTGACAGGATGATTATTTTCAAAAGCGACCTCAAATCAGAAGCGTTCATGATCATAGCTGGACCCATCCTCAGTCCGTTTGTTCGTTTTCCATCTCGTCCCTCTCCGGCGAATCAAGCAGAGCGGAACGCGTGTATGACCCGGCTGTATTTTCCAGTCGTTGATCATCCATACACTAAATAATAACGTGTTTGTCGTGCAGATTCGATGAATCGGATTGCTCCAGCAGAATGTATCCCGCCTTGGGCAAGAAGCTGATCTTAATGCTGTAGAATATTCAGCTTGAATTGAAGCAACGGAGATTTTGTATGAAGCACCACCGCTTATTAACGGTTTTCCTTGGGATGTTGCTTTGCTGCGCAACGGGAACGGCCATCGCCAAACAGGCTGATTTGCCTGACGTCACGGAGGACGGGCTTCATCGGGTTCCTGACTCAAGAATGGCCATTGTCTATGCAGAACCCGGCGCCGACCTGGCGCTGTACTCTCGCGTAAACCTTATGGATGTGTATGTCGCATTCAAGAAGAACTGGGAGCGCAATCAACGCAGCAGTTCCGCCGGTTCGTTCAAAGTCACTTCGCGGGATATCGAAAAGATAAGGACTACGCTGGCTGAGGAATTTTACGCCGTCTTCAAAAAAACCCTTGAAGACAGAGGTTATGGGGTAGTTGATGAATCCGGCGATGATGTGCTCCTGGTGCGGCCTGCCATTATCAACCTTGATGTCAATGCACCCGACACGCCGCGGGCGGGCAGTTCCATGACTTTTGCGTCATCGGCGGGCGAGATGACGCTTTATGTCGAACTTTACGACTCGGTTACAGGCGACTTGATCGCAAAAGCACTTGATCGGAGGATAGATAACAACCCTTACTATACGTGGACGAACTCCGTGACCAACAAAGTCGCTTCTGAAAAAATCCTGAAGGGCTGGGCCACCATTCTGGTCCAGGCTCTCGACGAAGCAAGGCAACGTTGAACACGCGGAAGGGCGGCGCCCGATATTCTTGCGGTTGAGTCCTGATAGTGGAGAGTGTTTTTTTATCCGGCAGGTAAGGCAAAAATAGCTCATAATAACGGCCCACTTACATTCTCTGGAGAATACCCTTATGAAGTTCAGAACTACTGCTCTTGGTGCGCTTCTCGCGTTGGCTGGCCTTTCAGGCACGGTGTCCGCACAGGATCCGGTTGCCACCGTAGTGGAAGGATGCGCTGTCGAAATCGAAACATATTGCAGCCAGGTAAGCACCGGTGAAGGCAGGATGCTGGCATGTTTCTATGCGCATGAAGACAAACTTTCAGGCCAGTGCCAGTATGCGCTGTATACTGCCTCCGCTCAGCTGGACGCAGCTGTTTCCGCCCTTAACTACGTTGCAAGCCAGTGTGAAAACGACATCATGAACCTTTGCGCGAATGTCGAGATGGGTGAGGGCCGGATTCTGGATTGCCTGGCCGCCAATGAAGAAGCCGTCAGTGCTGAATGCACAACCGCCATCGGCGAAGTTTTCGAATAAGAAGATCCCGCTCTGGTGAACGTTCACCTGGGCAAACACAAAAACCGGCGCCACCCAGGGGCCGGTTTTTTTGTGATTGAACGACTGAACGGTTGTTCCAACCCGACAAGCGGTCAGGTGCGCTAGCGCCACTGCCCCGAAGTTTGACTATACTGGGTTCAGTAACCAAGGAATATTATTCGCTACGGATTGGCGGCCGGATATGCAAAGGGGATTTATGCGCATTCCGGAATGAGACAGGGATGTAACCTGGTCCAATTTGAACCGCCAGGCAAAAGCCGTAGGGGATTATGAACAACTATCAATTGAGGCACGCAGCCTCGCATTCAAAAGGGATTACCCTGATTGAAATTCTGTTGGTGCTTGGCCTGCTGGTCATCCTCCTGTCTTTTGCCATTCCTTCAGTAAGCGGCGCGGCGATCAAAGCAGAGATGGAAGCCACTTTTGAAAATGTCAGGTATTCCATGCAGATGGCTCAGAAAGCTGCCCGGACGACAGAATCCGCAGTGATAATGAGAATCTCTCCTGCCGAACCCGATACTTCTCAAACCATCTCTTTTAGTTCACCCGACGAGGGCGGAGCACAAAGTAATCTGCAGATTCAGGACTTCAGCGTTTCGAAAGATGTTGTGCTCGTCACCGAGCAGGCCTCTTTCCTGTTTGATGAGCGAGGCCTGGTGAAGAATCCCGGCAGCATATTGCTGGTTTCCAGGCTTGATGAGACTGTCACAGCAACCATTCATGTCCAATAAGGGTCCACAGTAGGGAAACAAAAAATGCAAAGTGACAACAAGGCCGCAAAAACACGAAGGGGACAGACTCTCGGCCTGACCGTATTGGAATTATTGATCACGCTGGCGGCCATTGGCATTGTGGTACTGATCGCAGTACCCGGTTCAGACATGCTGCTCGAGAAGTATCGTTTAAAATCGGCTTCAAGCTCAATGATCACCGGCCTTGAACTGGCGCGCATGGAAGCCGGCACGCGCGGCAGCACGGTGATTTTATGCCCCAGTTCCAATGGCAACACGTGCCGAAAAGATGACAATTGGAATTACGGCTGGCTCGTTTTCTCCGATGGGAACGGCAACGGAAAAGTGGAGGAGATTGAACTGATACGTTCATTCGAAGCGCCGAACGAGCACATCCGAATCGATGCGGAAGGCGCTGTGCAACAAAGAGCTGCATTCACGGCAACCGGCCTCATCGGATTTAACGAAGCCATGTCCGGTCAATTCAGGATTTGCCTCTCGAACTCCAGAGCCCCTGCGACGGTAGTGGGTGTCGATGAGGACGGGTGGGTGCATGAAGTCCCGGCCCAGGATAATTTCTGCGTTAACGGTTGATTAACGGAGCCCTTACTCTTCCGGCGCCAGGATCAATTGCAGACCATGATGGACAGTCTGCAGGCTGAGTTGGCAGCTAAGTCTGGAATTGGGCTGAAAATGGTCAAGAATCTCTAGCAATTCCTCTTCATCAGATTCTTTCGGCGGGAAGCTGTCCAGCCAGTCCTCATCGATAAACACGTGGCAGGTTGCACACGAGCACATACCTCCACACAGCGCTGCAACACCCCAATCCTGTTCCCGCAATAACTCCATCAGCACGTCGCCTTGCTTTGCCTCGAGTTCGTGTTGCTGTCCATCGTAGTCGGTTATTTTTATCGTAATCATGAAAATTTCCTTCAATCCTCTATTTCAAATTCAGCCATGATCTTTTCTGAGCTGCTTGACCAGTGAAATCGACATCAGCATTCCGACAAAAATCAGCGGCAGTGAAACCACCAGCGAGGCCGACTGGATAACCTTCAGGCCACCAATGAACATCAGCGTGAGTGGAAGCACCGCCAGGGCCAGGGCCCAGAAAACCCGGTGCCATCTATCCGGATCTTCTCCTGCCGGCAAATGACGGGTAGCTGCCGAGGCCAGGATGTAAGATGCAGAATCATAGGTTGTGGCTGAAAATACCAGCGCAATCAGTGCATAGACAAACACGGCAATACCGGCGGCAGGTAACTGGTCCAGGATGGCAACGATCGCGACGGATCCGCTTTGGTTGCTCATGATCCCCGTCACATCGACGGCCCCGCTGAGTTCAAGGCTCAAACCGAAATTGCCGATGATCATGTAAAACAGACCGCCACCCAGCGTTCCGTAGCCGATCATACCGAAAATCACCTGCCGCATCGTCCTTCCGCGCGATATCCGGGTGACAAACATGCCCACGAATGGGGCGTAGGCAATCCACCAGGCCCAGTAAAATACGGTCCAGTTTTCAACGAACCCGGAATCGGTAACTGCATCGGTCCAGGTATTTAAACGGATGAAATTCTGTGCCAGCAAGCCCAGGCTGTTCAACGATGTTTTCAACAGGAACACCGTGGGGCCGGTCAAAAGCACAAATACCAGCAGGGCGAACGCCAACCACATATTAAAATCGCTCAGCCGCTTGATGCCTTTTTTCAGGCCCAGCCAGACGCTGGTGGCAAACAGGGCCACCGATAGGCCCACGATGAACAGTTCCATGGAAAAGTTTGCTTCCAGGCCGGTCACTCGCGCCATGCATGCCGCGATCATGGGCGTGGAAAAGCCCAGGGATGTTCCCGCCCCGCCGATCAGGCCAATCATGAACAACCAGTCAATCAATCGCTCACTGCGGGTTTCCTGCTCTCCTCCGAAGAAATAGTGGCAACTCGTGCTGAGCCTGAGAAATGTCATTTTCTTCGCATAGTAGGGGTAGGCTATCGCCACCGTGGGCAGGCAGTAGATGGCCCAGGCGGTCGGGCCCCAATGAAATATTCCATAGGTCGAGGCCCATTCAGCTGCCTCAACCGAGCGCGGCTCAACGCCAAACGGGGGAGCGCCGTAATAGTAGCCCCACTCGATCGGAGCCCAGAACATCAGCCCGGCGCCGACGCCTGCGCAGAAAAGCATAGCCGTCCAGCTCAGGGTGCTGAATTCAGGCCGTTCATCCCCGGACGCCAGGCGAACCTTGCCGTAAGGCCCTAGTGCAAGCCAAAACAGGAAAATCAATACCGAAAAGCCGGACAGCAAGTAGAGAAAACCGAATTGACTGGTTATTTGCTTGTAAAGCTGGCCGAGAAACTCGCCGCCGGACTCGGGAAACAGGATCAGCGGAATGCAGGCTGCCAGGATTACGACGACAGATGCCAGAAAACCTGGCCAATCCAGCTTGTGGTTTTTGGTTGTTTCTTCGGATTGCATATCGACGCATTATGCATGAGCGCATATGCTAAATGAACTCAGCAATAAACCATGGTCGATTCTTGAAATTCGATTTCATCATTATTGGCGGCGGGATCGTCGGAATTTCCACCGCCTGGCAATTGCAGCGGTCTTCAGACCGGATCCGCGTACTGTTGCTTGAAAAAGAGTCCTTTGTGGCCCGGCACCAAACCGGGCACAACAGCGGGGTCATACATGCCGGCGTCTATTACGAACCCGGCAGCCTCAAGGCGCGATTTTGCCGCGAGGGCGCACAAGCCACTTACGATTTCTGCCGGGAAAATGGCATAGCCTGTGAACAGACCGGAAAGCTTGTCGTGGCGACCAGCGACATCGAACTGGAAAGATTGCACCTGCTATATCGAAGATGCCTTGAAAACGGCCTTGACCCGGAAATGCTTGGCCCGGTTGAATTGCAGGAACTGGAGCCGGCAATATCCGGGACCGGCGCATTCCTGGTCAGGGAGTCCGGAATCGTGGATTTCCCCGGCATGTGCCACGTAATGCTTGAACAATTTCGCCAGGCCGGCGGCACTGTTCGGCTTAATACAGAGGTGACCGGCATCACAGAGCATGACGATAAAATCATCATCCATGCAAAGCCCGGAACGTTTCATGCCAGCGGCCTGGTCGTCTGCGCCGGCTTGATGGCGGACCGCCTGGCGCGTTTGCAGGGGCTGGGCCAGGACTTCCGGATCGTACCTTACCGTGGAGAATATTACCGGCTTCGGCCCGGACTCAACGGCCTGATCAGGCATCTCGTTTATCCCGTTCCCGATCCAGCGCTGCCTTTCCTCGGCGTTCACCTGACCCGAATGACAGACGGCACCATTACCGTGGGGCCGAACGCCGTCCAGGGCTGGAAAAGAGAGGGTTATGGAGTTCTGAATTTCAGCCTGCGCGACACGGCCGGCATGTTGGGCTGGCCAGGTTTCTGGAAAGCCAGCGCCCGCCATTTTCGGCATGGCATTCGGGAAATCAGAAATTCACTCTGGAAAGCGCGATACGTCAACGAAATAAGCAAATACTGCCCCTCAATAACGGCCGACGACCTTGAGCCTCACCCCGCAGGCATTCGCGCCCAGGCGGTAACACGCGACGGCACCCTGCTGCATGATTTCCTGATCGAGCGGACTCCTCGCAGTCTTCATGTCTGCAATGCCCCCTCACCGGCAGCCACATCGGCGATTCCCATCGGACGGCATATTTGCGACATCCTGTCCGGAAACCATTCCACACTCGGTTAGTTGAAAACTGCGTAAGGAAGATAATCCACCAGGTTCCCAGTCTGGATGTCCCGGCCAACACTCTGCCGCACCAGCCCATCCCCCCAACTCGTTGAAAACAGAACCCCGCTGCTTTGATTGGGAAACAGTTCGACGCCATTGGCGGTAGCCCGCACCCTGAGATAGTCTTCCCGCTGGCTGCCCTTCTTATCGAACAGCGCAATTTGCCGAACGGCATGCACGGCCGTATCGGAAACACCCTGGCAGGCAAACAGGTACGGACGGGCGATCACGAGCAGTGTTACGAAAACGGAAACCGGGTTCCCGGGCAAGCCGATGAAGGGCTTGCCGCAAACCTGTCCAAAAGCAAAGGGCTTGCCAGGCTTAACCGCGATGCGCCACAGATCGATGGCGCCAAGGGATGCAACCACGTCCTTCACGTGATCTTCCTCGCCGACAGACACACCGCCTGAAGTGATGACGACGTCCGCCTCTGAGGCGGCCTGAATCATCATTTGACGAACGGCCTCAGGATCATCCCGTGCCACGCCCATGTCTACGATATCGAATCCCCAGGCCGCAAGCTGGGATTTCATCATATAGCGATTGGAATTATAGATTTGGCCAGGCTGCAAATCGTCACCCGGCTCACGCAGCTCATCTCCTGTCGACATGACGGCCACCTTGAGCCGACGGTAAACCCCGACCCGGGAGATTCCCAGGGATGCGGCCAACCCCAGGTCCTGAGAACGCAGGCGCTGGCCTTTTGATAGCACTTTCTGCCCGGTTGAAAGGTCCTGGCCGCGGCGTCGGATGTTGGCGCCCTGCTCCGGTAGTTTGAGAATTCGCACGGCACCGCCGGCCTCTTCGCAGTGCTCCTGCATCACGACAGTATCAGCGCCGGTCGGTACTTCCGCACCGGTAAAAATCCGGGCTGCAGTTGCCGGCTCCAATTCGCCGGCGACCGAACCTGCTGTGACCCGCTGACTCAGCGTGATCCCCGATTGCGGATCCGACCCGTCCGCAAATCGGATCGCATAGCCATCCATAGCACTGTTGTCGGCCGGAGGCACGTCAATCGGGGCGATGATATTGCCGGCCAGCGTGCGGCCCGAAGCATCGATCAGGTCGATGGTTTCATGCTTCACCAATCGTTTGCTGTCACCCAGCAGGGCGTCAATGGCTTCGTTTACGCTAAGCATCAAACGGTTTCTCCATGTTCTGATTTGCACAGCAAGCCGGCATGCCGCAAAGCTTGCTGGTCGTTGATATTGTAAAAAGGCGGGGGATCCGTCCGCGGCCAGTCCAGGACCGCCAGCTTCGCTACCGCAAGAAACTGCTTGAGGCCAGCCATTCTTTCAACCACGACGGCGTGCTCCAGGCGCTGCAACAAATCGCGATTCCAGACAGAAAACGTCGGCTGGGTCTCAGACCCGTAGCGCACGACCGCCCCGGGAAGTTTCGAAGCCAGCGCGCACTCCAACAGCTTTACGGCCAGGTCACGCGGCAGGAACGGTGCATCACAGGGCACCAGCAGCAGCCAGTCTTGTTCCCCGGTCATGTTTTGCAGAGCTGTCAGCAGTCCGGCCAATGGTCCGGCGTCCGGTTCAGGATCCCCGAGTTGGAGCAGACCGAAAGCGGCCAGTTCCTCGGACGGGCGTTCAACGCTGAGCCATAACCGGGCAACCTGCGGTTTGACGCGGTCAATCACGTGCTGAAGCAGCGGTTTGCCGGCAAGAGGCGCGAAGGCCTTGGGTATTCCTCCCATCCGCCGTGACCTTCCCCCCGCCAGGATGAGGCCCGCTGGCAGAGCTTCGTCGCCCAGGCTGCCGGGCATCAGCCGACATCCAGACGATTCATCGCTTCCCTGGCGGCAGGCCTCAGGTCCGCCCCTTGTGCTTTATCGTAGTCGATCAGCTTCTTTTGCATGGAAGGCGCCCAGAATCTCACCAGGTGATCGGTGATACGTTCCACCGCATCGTCGTGAAAACTGAAATTGTCGGCGATCTGGTTCGCCATTTTTACGAGTTGCTCAACTTCCTGCATCAGATTTCCCCTGTCGAAATTCTTTCCGGGAAAGAATAGACGTTGTGCCGGCCCGGTCGCGCGAAACCTACCAGCGTCACACCCGAACGTTCTGCAAAGTCTACCGCCAGCGTCGTGGGCGCGGAAACCGCCATGATCAATTCAATACCGGCGGCCGCTGCTTTATAAACCATTTCATAACTGGCCCGGCTGGAAACCAGCACAAAACCGGATTTGGGATCGTATCCCCCCCGCAACAGGCCTCCAATCAATTTGTCGAGGGCATTGTGACGTCCGACATCCTCACGCACAGTGATAATGTCTCCATTGGAACTACACCAGGCGGCGCCATGCGTGGCGCCCGTGTCCGCCTGCAAAGGCTGATGGTTCTCCAGGTCAACCACCGCTCTCTGCAACGCGGTGTGACTGACCTGGAGTGTTTTTTCCACGGGCTTCGGATGGCGCAGCGCCTGCTCGATGTTTTCAGCCCCGCACAAGCCGCAGCCGGTGCGGCCAACCAGGTTACGCCGCCGTGTGGCCAGGCGGTCAAACCAGTCTTCGCTGATCATCATCGCCAGTTCGATGCCGCCGGAACGGGGAATGGCGCGGATACTCCTGATGTCATCCAGGCTGCCGATCAGGCCTTCAGTGAATGAAAAGCCCACCGCAAAATCCTCAAGATCCAGCGGGGTCGCCATCATCACCACGTGTGACACGCGGTTGTAGGTTAAAGCGACGGGCAATTCGGCAGCAATGCTGTCGTCCTCTAATCCGTCAACCCTGTCGCCCCGCAGGCCATCCGGCCCGGTCGCACCCGAGCGCCAGTTCTGCACCCGCACACGGCGGGATTCAGACACGGGCCTTGTCCAGTAACTCCTCCTGCCGGTTGGCGAATGCCCGGTATTCCTTTTGCCACTCGGAGGGCTCCCTGACGTGGCTGACCTGCACTGCCGTGACCTTGTATTCGGGGCAGTTGGTCGCCCAGTCGGAGTTGTCGGTGGTAATGACATTCGCGCCGCTGGATGGGAAATGGAACGTGGTGTAGACCACCCCCGGCTGAACCCGGTCTGTGAGCACCGCCCGTAACACGGTTTCGCCCGCCCGGCTGGCAATGCCGCACCAGTCTCCCTCGGCGATGCCGCGTTCCTCGGCATCGAAAGGATGGATTTCCAGGACGTCCTCGCTGTAGAACTCCGAGTTGGCTGTGCGCCGGGTCTGCGCCCCTACGTTGTATTGCGAAAGGATGCGCCCGGTCGTCAGCAGCAGGGGGTATTTGCGCGTCGTGCGCTCCTCGGTCGGGACGAACCCGGTGATGGCGAAATAGCCTTTGCCACGCACGAACTCATCCACGTGCATGGTTGGCGTTCCCTCCGGGGCTTCATCATTGCATGGCCACTGAATGCTGCCGAGCCGGTCCAGCTTTTCGTAGCTCACGCCCTTGAAGGTCGGGGTAAGCCGGGCAATTTCGTCCATGATTTCGGACGGATGGCTGTACTCCATCGGATAGCCCATCGCGTTGCTCAGGGCCATGGTGACCTCCCAGTCCTCCAGCCCGGCCAGGGGTTCGATGGCCTTGCGGACCATCGAAATGCGCCGTTCCGCGTTGGTGAACGTGCCGTTCTTTTCAAGGAAGGAGGAGCCGGGCAACAGCACGTGCGCAAAACGTGCCGTCTCGTTCAGGAAAATATCCTGCACCACCAGGCACTCCAGCGACTTGAGGGCTTTCTCCACGTGATGGGTATTCGGATCACTCTGCGCGACGTCTTCACCCTGCACGTACAGACCTTTGAAATTTCCGCTGATCGAGGCGTCGAACATGTTCGGAATCCGAAGCCCGGGAACCGCCTGCAGGTTTGTGTTCCACTCCTGTTCAAACAGGCCGCGCACCGCCGGGTCTGAAATATGACGGTAGCCGGGTAATTCATGCGGGAATGAACCCATGTCACAGGAACCCTGGACATTGTTCTGGCCCCGCAACGGATTCACGCCCACACCTTCGCGGCCAAGATTGCCCGTCACCATGGCCAGGTTGGCGATCCCCATGACGGTCGTCGAACCCTGGCTGTGTTCGGAAACTCCCAGGCCATAGTAAATGGCCGCATTGGGGCCGCTGGCAAACAGGCGAGCGGCTTCTCGTAACTGCTGCGCCGGGATTCCGGTGATCCGTTCTGTCATTTCCGGCGAATTCTGTTCTGCGGATATAAACTCACGCCATTTCAGATAGGCCTCCCGCTCACATCGCTCTTCGATGAATGCGCCGGCTTCCAGACCCTCGGTAACAACGACGTGGGCCATGGCGTTGATGAACGCCACGTTGCTGCCGGGGCGCAACGCCAGGTGGTGCTCGGCCCGGGCGTGGGGTGAATTGACCAGTTCGATGCGCCTCGGATCGGCGACAATCAATTTGGCGCCTTCGCGCAGGCGGCGTTTCAGCCGGGAGGCAAATACCGGGTGCGCATCGCTGGGGTTGGCGCCCATGATCAGGATGACATCGGCGCTGGCCACAGAATTGAACGCCTGGGTTCCGGCCGACTCGCCGAGCGTGGTCTTCAACCCGTAACCGGTTGGCGAATGGCACACGCGGGCGCAGGTATCGACGTTGTTGTTGCCGAACGCGGCACGCACCATTTTCTGCACCAGGTAGGTTTCTTCGTTGGTGCAGCGCGATGAGGTGATTCCGCCGATGCTGTCCGGACCGTACTTTTCCTGGATGGCCTGCAAACGGCTGGCCGTATATTGCAAGGCCTCTTCCCAGCTCACTTCACGCCAGGGATCTTCAATGCTTGTGCGGATCATCGGGCTGGTGATGCGGTCCTTGTGGCTGGCATAGCCAAAGGCAAACCGCCCCTTGATACAGGCGTGGCCCTCATTGGCATGGCCATCCTTGTTCGGCGTCATGCGCAGGACCGTGTCCCCTTTCAGCTCGGCGTGAAATGAGCAACCGACACCGCAATAGGCACAGGTCGTTGTCACATGGCGCTCCGGCAAGCCCTGCTGGACCACCGGTTTCTCCATCAGCGCCTCGGTCGGACAGCTGTTCACGCAGGCGCCGCACGATACGCAGTCCGAGGCCATGAAACTGTCGGACTGACCGGCCGTGACTTTCGATTGGAATCCGCGCCCGTCGACGGTCAGCGCGAAAGTGCCCTGGATGTCGTCACAGGCCCTGACGCAGCGATAGCAGACGATGCACTGCGACGGATCGAACGTGA